>NZ_JBSGYQ010000046.1:0-58320 GCF_053610585.1 Streptomyces sp. NPDC054887
CCTTTGTACTCACCCTCTCGGGCTTTCCTCCGGGCTTTCGTTCGGCATTTCGTGTTTCCGACTCTATCAGACTCTTTCGTGTCCGACTTCCTCGGCGCTTTCCAGTTCTTCGCTTTCGCGTTTCCCTTTCCGGCGGTTCCGACTTTATCAGAAGTTCTGAGTCGGAATTCCCGTCCCGATCGGGTGACCCACGGACGCACCAGTGCGCCGGGCTTCCCGTTCAGGAGGAGTCGCAAACGTACTGGAGCGGAGCGCCTCGATGCAAATCGAGGGGCTCCGCTCCGAGTTGGGCCGTCAGACCTCGACGACGACCGGGACGATCATCGGACGCCGGCGGTAGGTGTCGGAGACCCACTTGCCCACCGTGCGGCGGATGAGCTGCTGGATCTGGTGCGTCTCCAGGACGCCGTCCTGGGCCGACTTGGCGATGACCTCTTCCATCCGCGGGACGACGCCCGCGAAGGCGGAGTCGTCGATGCCGGAGCCGCGGGCGTGGATGTTCGGGCCGCCCACCACCTTGCCGGTGGCGGTGTCGACGACGACGAAGACCGAGATGAAGCCCTCCTCGCCCAGGATGCGGCGGTCTTTCAGGTGCGTCTCGGTGACGTCGCCGACCGAGAGGCCGTCCACGTACACGTACCCGGCCTGGACCTTGCCGACGATTCTCGCGCGGCCGTCGACCAGGTCGACCACCACGCCGTCCTCGGCGATGACGATGTGGTCCTTGGGCACGCCCGTCAGGGCTCCGAGCTCGGCGTTGGCACGCAGGTGGCGCCATTCGCCGTGGACCGGCATCAGGTTCTTCGGCTTGCAGATGTTGTAGAAGTACAGCAGCTCGCCGGCCGAGGCGTGGCCCGAGACGTGGACCTTGGCGTTGCCCTTGTGGACGACGTTGGCGCCCCAGCGGGTCAGGCCGTTGATCACCCGGTAGACGGCGTTCTCGTTGCCCGGGATGAGGGACGAGGCCAGGATGACGGTGTCGCCCTGGACGATGCGGATCTGGTGGTCGCGGTTGGCCATGCGGGACAGCGCGGCCATCGGCTCGCCCTGGGAGCCCGTGCAGACCAGTACGACCTCGTGGTCGGGGAGGTCGTCGAGCGTCTTGACGTCGACGACCAGGCCGGCCGGGACCTTCAGGTAGCCCAGGTCGCGGGCGATGCCCATGTTGCGGACCATCGAGCGGCCGACGAAGGCCACGCGGCGGCCGTACTCGTGGGCGGCGTCGAGGATCTGCTGGATGCGGTGCACGTGGCTGGCGAAGCTGGCCACGATGATGCGCTTCTGGGCGTTCGCGAAGACCGTGCGCAGGACGTTCGAGATGTCGCGCTCGGGCGGGACGAAGCCGGGGACCTCGGCGTTCGTCGAGTCGGACAGGAGGAGGTCGATGCCCTCCTCGCCGAGCTTGGCGAATTTCGGGAGGTCGGTGAGGCGGCGGTCCAGCGGGAGCTGGTCCATCTTGAAGTCGCCGGTGTGGACGACCATGCCCGCCGGGGTGCGGATGGCGACGGCCAGCGCGTCCGGGATGGAGTGGTTGACGGCCACGAACTCGCAGTCGAAGGGGCCGACGCGCTCGCGGTGGCCCTCGGTGACTTCGAGGGTGTACGGGCGGATGCGGTGCTCCTGGAGCTTCGCCTCGATGAGCGCGAGGGTCAGCTTGGAGCCGATCAGCGGGATGTCCGGCTTCAGGCGGAGCAGGAAGGGGACGCCGCCGATGTGGTCCTCGTGGCCGTGCGTGAGCACGATGCCCTCGATGTCGTCGAGGCGGTCCTTGATGGACGTGAAGTCCGGCAGGATGAGATCGATGCCGGGCTGCTCCTCCTCGGGGAAGAGGACGCCGCAGTCGACGACGAGCAGGCGGCCGCCGTACTCGAAGACCGTCATGTTGCGGCCGATCTCGCCGAGGCCGCCGAGGGGGGTGACGCGCAGACCGCCCTTGGGGAGCTTGGGCGGGGTACCGAGTTCCGGATGCGGATGACTCAAAAGACTCTCCTCACCACACACGCCACGTACCGCTGAGGGCACGTGGCGCGCATGACATTCGTGCACTTGCTGTTGTGTGTGGGATTCCTGCGTATTCAGTTGTGAAGTCTGTTCAGAGCGCCACTCCGCCGGCGGCGAGGTCCCGCTTGAGCTGTGCCTCTTCGTCCGGCGTCAGCTCGACCATCGGGAGACGCAGCGGGCCGGCGGGCAGCCCCTGGAGTGCGAGGGCGGCCTTGGTGGTCATGACGCCCTGGGTGCGGAACATGCCGGTGTAGACCGGGAGCAGCCGCTGGTGGATCTCCGTCGCCTTGCGTACGTCGCCGGCGAGGTGCGCTTCGAGGAGGGCGCGCAGTTCGGGGGTGACCACGTGGCCCACGACCGAGACGAAGCCGACGGCGCCGACGGACAGGAGGGGGAGGTTCAGCATGTCGTCGCCGGAGTACCAGGCGAGGCCGCTCTGGGCGATGGCCCAGCTGGCGCGGCCGAGGTCGCCCTTGGCGTCCTTGTTGGCGACGATCCGCGGGTGCTCGGCCAGCCGGACGAGTGTCTCGGTGTTGATCGGCACGCCGCTGCGGCCCGGGATGTCGTAGAGCATCACGGGGAGCTCGGTGGCGTCGGCGATCGCCGTGAAGTGGCGGAGCAGTCCCTCTTGCGGGGGCTTGTTGTAGTACGGCGTCACGGCGAGCAGGCCGTGCGCGCCGGTGCGCTCGGCGGCGCGGGCCAGCTCGAGGCTGTGCCGGGTGTCGTTGGTGCCGACTCCGGCGACGACGTGGGCGCGGTGTCCGACTGCTTCCAGTACGGCCCGTACGAGGTCGTTTTTCTCCGCGTCGCTGGTGGTCGGCGACTCGCCGGTGGTGCCGTTGACGATCAGCCCGTCGTTGCCGGCGTCCACGAGGTGGGCGGCAAGGCGCTGGGCGCCGTCGAGGTCGAGTGCGCCGTCCGCCGTGAAGGGCGTGACCATGGCGGTGAGGACTCGCCCGAAGGGGGTCTGCGAAGTGGAGATCGGAGCCATGGGTAACACGCTACTCGCTGCTCAACGCGTGGTGTCCCCTCGGGGGAGGTCGGACGTACGGGAGAGGTGGAACCCGGCACTGCCTGCTCGGGGGTTCAAGCAGTGCCGGGTCCGTTTGATCAGCCTAGATGAAATTCTCGAACTGCGGCAATACGGACACTTCGGACGGTGGATCCGTACATCTGTCCTCGGGCCCGTGCACGGGCCTTACGGCGCGACCCGTCCGTTGGCGTTGAAGGCCGCGTAGGTGAGGGGCATGAGCTTGGCCCACTGGGCCTCCATCTGCTCTCCCACCATCTCGATCTCGCGCTGCGGGAAGGACGGCACCCTGGCCAGCTCGTGCTGGGTGCGCAGGCCGAGGAAGTGCATGAGCGAGCGCGCGTTGCAGGTGGCGTACATCGAGGAGTACAGGCCGACGGGGAGCACCGCGCGGGCGACCTCGCGGGCGACTCCGGCGGCGAGCATCTCCTGGTAGGCGTCGTACGCCTGGCGGTAGGAGTCCTCCATGGCGCGGGTCGTGAGCTTCTGCTGCTCCGGGGTGCCCTCGACGAACTCGTACTTGCCCGGGCGGCCCTGCTGGACGAGCTTGCGGGACTCACCGGGGACGTAGAAGACCGGTTCCAGCTCCCTGTAGCGGCCGGATTCCTCGTTGTACGACCATCCGACGCGGTGCCGCATGAACTCGCGGAAGACGAAGATCGGGGCGCTGATGAAGAACGTCATCGAGTTGTGCTCGAAGGGACTGCCGTGACGGTCGCGCATCAAGTAGTTGATGAGCCCCTTGGAGCGCTCCGGGTCCTTGCTCAGCTCCTCCAGGGACTGCTCGCCGGCGGTCGAGACACGGGCGGCCCACAGGACGTCGGAGTCCGCGGCGGTGTGCTTGACCAGGTCGACCGTGACATCGCTCCGGAAGTCGGGCTTGGCGGTCTCATGGGGGGTGGGGGGCACCGGCGGGTCCTTCCGTGTACGTCTCTGGGGCGCCCCACACTCTACGGGCCGGGGCCGGCTCGCCGGTCCGGCGGCACCCGGGGGACATTGTTCGGCCGAATCAGGGAAATCGGGCACCAAGCGACAGCTTTGTACGTCTGTCCCTGTAGAAGCCCCAGTACCAATCAAAAAGAGCAAAGGAGTGCGCCCCATGTTGCGCCGGCGAGAGTCCGTCCCCTTCGCATTCGTTGCAGAGGCCGACCGATTCCGCAGTAACGTCACCCCTCCGCCCCCCGAACGTCCGAGCGTGTCCGAGGTCGTCGGACGTACGCTCATCGGTCTCACCGTCGTCGCCGGACTGGTGGGATCGCTGCTCTTCGGGCTTCCCGCCCTCGACCCCGCCCAGGGGCCGGGCGTCACGCAGAAATCCGAGGCCGCCGACGGGCGGTGACTCGTCCGGGCCCCCTGGGGTGGCCGGGCGAATACCCTCTGGGTAGCCTCACCGGGCACAGCCCAATCGAGCGTGCTGGTGAGTGAGGATCAGTCGTGCCCCTGCCCTTCCTGACGGCCGACCGTGCTTTTGAAGCGTCCGGTGAGGCGTCCGACGACGTCGCGCTGCCCTTCGACGATCACGATCAATGGCGCCGGCCGTACCGCCCCGGCCCCTGGCGGGTGGCAGCGGCAGCCCTGCTGCTGCTCCTCGCGTCCTTCGTCCTGCTGGCAGCGATGATCATCGCTTTCACCGGGGCGGGTCCGGGCGCGGCGGCGTGCATGGGCCTGGCCGTCGTGGTGATCGTCTGCGCGCTGCGGTTGCTGCGCGTGGGCGCCTGGGTCAGCAGGCACGGACTGCGGCGGGTGCGGTTCCTCTCCACGACCACGGTGCCGTGGAGCCGGGCGACGGACGTGCGTACGGTCCAGCAGCCGGTGCGGTGGCTCGGTCTGCCGCGCACGGTGCAGGGGCAGGCGCTCGTACTGGTCGGGAGCGACGGTGAGCGGCTCCAGCTGCTCACGGACCACAACGCCGACTTCCTGGCGCGCCTGGAGGCCTTCGACCGGGCGGCCGACACGGTCGAGGCGTGGGGCGCCGAGTACCGGCCGGTCTGAAACGGCGGCGGGCATGGCAGAGGGGGGCGTCCGGCCGGACGCCCCCCTCTCCCGTGTGCCCGCTACCTGCCGTCGTGGAGGGCGATCGCCCGCTGCATCGCCTTGCGGGCGCGCGGGGTGTCCCGCGCGTCGTGGTAGGCGACGGCGAGGCGGAACCAGGAGCGCCAGTCGTCCGGGGCGTCCTCGGTCTCCGCGCGGCGGCGGGCGAAGACCTCGTCGGCCGAGTCGCGGTCGATACGGCCACTGGGCGTACGTACGAGCTCGTCGACGGGCAGGCCGCCCTCCGCGTCCAGCTCGGCGGCCAGGGCGTCGGCCCTGCGGGCGAACCGTGTGGTGTGCCAGAGGAACCACATGCCGATCGCGGGGAGGATCAGCACCGCGACGCCGAAGGTGACGGTGAGGACGGTGCCTTCCCGGACGAGGAAGTACCCGCGGCTGCCGGCCAGGACGAAGTAGACGACCAGGACGGCGGCGAGGACGAAGTACGTGATCTTTGCGCGCATGGTTCTGGCTGCCGTCAGTTCAGGTCGAGGAAGTTTTCCAGGCCGAAGGTGAGGCCGGGAGTGGTGACCACGCGGCGCGCGCCGAGCAGGATGCCCGGCATGAAGCTGCTGTGGTGCAGGGAGTCGTGCCGGATGGTCAGGGTCTCGCCCTCGCCACCGAGGAGCACTTCCTGGTGGGCGAGGAGGCCACGCAGGCGGATCGCGTGCACGGGCACGCCGTCCACGTCCGCGCCGCGGGCGCCGTCGAGCGCCGTGGTCGTGGCGTCCGGCTGCGGGGCGCTGCCGGCCTCGGCGCGCGCCGCGGCGATGAGCTGGGCGGTGCGGGTGGCGGTGCCCGAGGGGGCGTCGGCCTTGTTCGGGTGGTGCAGCTCGACGACCTCGACGGATTCGAAGTACGGCGCGGCCTGCTGGGCGAACTTCATGGTGAGGACGGCGCCGATGGAGAAGTTCGGCGCGATGAGCACGCCGGTCTCCGGGAAGGCGGCGAGCCAGGAGCGGAGCTGCGCGAGGCGTTCGTCGGTCCAGCCGGTGGTGCCGACGACGGCGTGGATGCCGTGGCGTACGCAGAAGTCGAGGTTGCCCATCACCGACGCGGGCGTGGTCAGCTCGACGACGACCTGGGCGTCGGCTTCGACGAGGGCTTCGAGCTTGTCGCCCCGGCTCAGCGCCGCCACCAGTTCCATGTCCTCGGCGGCCTCGACGGCCCGTACGGCCTCGGAGCCGATACGGCCCTTGGCACCCAGGACGGCCACGCGCAGCTTGCTCATTGCTTGCTTCTTTCTGGAGGGCTCTAGGCGACTGATTCGTGCAGGCGGTCCGCCTGTTTGTCCTTCAGCGGACCGATGACCGACAGCGACGGCCGGTGGCCCAGGACCTCGGCGGCCACCTCCCGTACCTCGTCGGGCGTCACCGCCGCCATCCGGGCGAGCATGTCGTCGACGGAGATGTGCTCGCCCCAGGCCAGCTCGCTCTTGCCGATGCGGTTCATGAGCGCGCCGGTGTCCTCCAGGCCGAGGACCGTGGAGCCGGAGAGCTGGCCGACGGCGCGGTCGATCTCCTCGTCGGGCAGACCGTCCGCGGCGACCTTCTCGAGTTCGTCGCGGCAGATCTTCAGGACATCGTGGACCTGGGCCGGCCGGCAGCCCGCGTACACGCCGAAGAGTCCGCAGTCGGCGAAGCTCGACGTGTACGAGTACACGCTGTAGGCCAGGCCGCGCTTCTCCCGTACCTCCTGGAAGAGGCGGGACGACATGCCGCCGCCGAGGGCGGTGTTCAGCACGCCGAGCGCCCAGCGGCGGTCGTCGGTGCGGGACAGGCCCGGCATGCCGAGGACGACGTGCGCCTGCTCGGTCCTGCGGTTCAGGTGCTCGACGCGGCCGGCGGTGCGGATGACGCGGGAACCGTCGCGCGGGTCGAGCGGGACCGCGTCCGTACGGGACAGGGCGCCGGCGCGCTCGAAGGCCCTGCGGACCTGGCGTACGACGGTGGCGTGGTCGACGTTGCCGGCCGCGGCGACGACGAGGTGCGTCGGGTCGTAGTGCTTCTTGTAGAAGCGGCGGATGCGGTCCGCGGAGAGCGCCTCGACGGTGTCGACGGTGCCGAGGACCGGGCGGCCCAGCGGGGTGTCGCCGAACATGGTCTTCGCGAACAGGTCGTGGACGACGTCACCCGGGTCGTCCTCCGTCATCGCGATCTCTTCGAGGATGACACCGCGCTCGGCGTCCACGTCCTCGGACCTGATCAGGGACCCCGTCAGCATGTCGCAGACGATGTCGATGGCGAGGGGGAGGTCGGTGTCCAGTACACGGGCGTAGTAGCACGTGTACTCCTTCGCCGTGAAGGCGTTCATCTCGCCGCCGACCGCGTCGATCGCGGAGGAGATGTCGAGGGCGCTGCGCCTGTCGGTGCCCTTGAAGAGCAGGTGCTCCAGGTAGTGCGTGGCGCCGTTCAGCGAGGGCGTCTCGTCACGGGAGCCGACGTGCGCCCAGATGCCGAAGGTGGCCGACCGTACGGAGGGCAGGGTCTCGGTCACGACGCGCAGACCGCCCGGGAGGGTGGTCCTGCGGACAGTGCCGATGCCGTTCCTGCCCTTGAGCAGCGTTTGGGTACGGGCGACGGCCCGCCCCTCCGAGGAGGTGCGGGCCGTCGTCACGGAACTACGGGACGTCACTTGTCGGTGTCGTCCTTGTCGGCCTCGGAGCCCTCTTCGCCCTCGATCACGGGGACGAGGGAGAGCTTGCCGCGGGAGTCGATCTCGGCGATCTCGACCTGGACCTTCTGGCCCACACCGAGCACGTCCTCGACGTTCTCCACGCGCTTGCCGCCGGCGAGCTTGCGGATCTGCGAGATGTGCAGCAGACCGTCCTTGCCGGGCATCAGGGAGACGAAGGCACCGAAGGTGGTGGTCTTGACGACCGTACCCAGGTAGCGCTCGCCGACCTCCGGCATGGTCGGGTTCGCGATCGAGTTGATCGTGGCGCGCGCGGCCTCGGCCTGCGAGCCCACGGCGGCACCGATGTAGATGGTGCCGTCGTCCTCGATCGTGATGTCGGCGCCGGTGTCCTCCTGGATCTGGTTGATCATCTTGCCCTTGGGGCCGATGACCTCGCCGATCTTGTCCACGGGGATCTTGACGGTGATGATCCGCGGGGCGTTGGGGGACATCTCGTCCGGCGTGTCGATCGCTTCCATCATCACGTCGAGGATGTGGAGGCGGGCGTCGCGGGCCTGCTTGAGGGCCGCGGCCAGGACGGACGCCGGGATGCCGTCCAGCTTGGTGTCGAGCTGGAGGGCGGTGACGAATTCCTTCGTACCGGCGACCTTGAAGTCCATGTCGCCGAACGCGTCCTCGGCGCCGAGGATGTCGGTGAGGGCGACGTAGTGCGTCTTGCCGTCGATCTCCTGGGAGATCAGGCCCATGGCGATACCGGCGACGGGGGCCTTGAGGGGCACACCGGCGTTCAGCAGCGACATGGTGGAGGCGCAGACCGAGCCCATGGACGTCGAGCCGTTGGAGCCGAGAGCCTCGGACACCTGGCGGATCGCGTACGGGAACTCCTCGCGCGTCGGCAGCACCGGCACGATGGCGCGCTCGGCGAGCGCGCCATGGCCGATCTCGCGGCGCTTGGGCGAGCCCACGCGGCCGGTCTCGCCGACGGAGTACGGCGGGAAGTTGTAGTTGTGCATGTAGCGCTTGCGGGTCACCGGGGAGAGGGTGTCCAGCTGCTGCTCCATACGGAGCATGTTGAGGGTGGTGACGCCCAGGATCTGGGTCTCGCCACGCTCGAACAGCGCCGAGCCGTGCACGCGCGGGATGGCCTCGACCTCGGCGGCCAGCGTACGGATGTCCGTGACGCCGCGGCCGTCGATGCGGACCTTGTCCTTGATGACGCGCTCGCGGACCAGGTGCTTGGTCAGCGCGCGGTACGCACCGGAGATCTCCTTCTCGCGACCCTCGAACTGCGGGAGCAGCTTCTCGGCGGCGATCTCCTTGATGCGGTCGAGCTCGTTCTCGCGCTCCTGCTTGCCGGCGATGGTGAGCGCCTGCGCGAGCTCGGACTTGACGGCGGCGGTCAGCGCCTCCAGCACGTCGTCCTGGTACTCGAGGAAGACCGGGAACTCGCCGGTGGGCTTGGCGGCCTTGGCGGCGAGGTCCGACTGGGCCTTGCAGAGGACCTTGATGAACGGCTTCGCGGCCTCGAGACCGGCGGCGACGATCTCCTCGGTCGGGGCGTCGGCGCCGTCCTTGACGAGCTGGATGGTCTTCTCGGTGGCCTCGGCCTCGACCATCATGATCGCGACGTCGCCGTCCTCCAGGACGCGACCGGCGACGACCATGTCGAAGACGGCGTCCTCGAGCTCGGTGTGCGTCGGGAAGGCGACCCACTGGCCCTTGATCAGGGCCACGCGGGTGGCGCCGATCGGGCCGGAGAAGGGCAGGCCGGCCAGGATCGTGGAGCAGGAGGCGGCGTTGATCGCGACCACGTCGTACAGGTGGTCGGGGTTGAGCGCCATGATCGTCTCGACGATCTGGATCTCGTTGCGCAGGCCCTTCTTGAAGGAGGGGCGCAGCGGGCGGTCGATCAGGCGGCAGGTGAGGATCGCGTCCTCGGAGGGCCGGCCCTCACGACGGAAGAAGGAGCCGGGGATCTTTCCGGCTGCGTACATCCGCTCCTCGACGTCCACCGTCAGGGGGAAGAAGTCGAGCTGGTCCTTGGGCTTCTTGGAAGCGGTGGTGGCCGACATCACCATGGTGTCGTCGTCCAGGTACGCCACGGCGGAGCCGGCGGCCTGCTTGGCCAGGCGACCCGTCTCGAAGCGGATGGTGCGGGTGCCGAAGGAACCGTTGTCAATGACGGCCTCGGCGTAGTGGGTCTCGTTCTCCACTAGCGTTATCTCCGATACTTTTCGTCTTTCGTCCCCGTCGCCCGTGTGGCGGGGGGACAGTGGCGGAGAAGCGCTTCAGCTGCGGGCCGGTCTTCGATCGAAGACCCCGGTGTCGATGTGCTCCGGGGGCCACTACCGAGGACCGGCGGCGTGGAAGCCGCTTCTCGCTCGTTCTGTGTTCCGTTGTACGACCAGACTACTGAGCGTCCGGTGGGTCACGCACGTACAGCAAAGGGAGCGGTCCCCTGGAAGTGGGGTACCGCTCCCTTCACGTCGTCCGTCTTACTTGGCGCCGCCGGCCGCGCCACGGCGGATGCCGAGGCGGTCGACCAGGGCACGGAAGCGCTGGATGTCCTTCTTGGCCAGGTACTGCAGCAGGCGGCGGCGCTGGCCGACCAGGATGAGCAGGCCACGACGCGAGTGGTGGTCGTGCTTGTGCGTCTTCAGGTGCTCGGTGAGGTCCGAGATCCGGCGCGAAAGCATGGCGACCTGGACCTCGGGGGAGCCGGTGTCGCCTTCCTTCTGAGCGAACTCGGTCATGATCTGCTTCTTCGTAGCGGCGTCGAGCGGCACGCGTACTCCTCTTGGTCTTCGTATTGCCATCGAGTGCCCCAGGTCGAATTCTCTGGGGAGCTTCCGTTACTCGGGAGGCGGGGATCCGCTGGGCGCAGCCTCCGGCTGTCCGGGGGCGCATACACAAGCGGCCGTCATGCAGCTTACCAGCAAGTGCGAGCGCCCCTTGACAGCGGCGGCGGAGGGCGGTGCGGGTCAGAAACCGCCGCGGACCTTGGCGTACACGTCGAGGACCGCGAGGCAGATGGGGATGAGGGAGAGCAGGACCAGCGAGTCGGCCAGGTCGAGCATGCGGCCCCAGAAGGGCGACAGGCCCTTCTGCGGCACGATCAGCCCGATCGCGATCAGGAGCATCGCGCCGGCGGCGACCGAGGCGCCGAGCCACAGGGTCCGTGCGTCGACGGCCGAGGAGTCGCCCCGGGCCAGCTCCACGAGGATCTCCATGGGGGGCGAGATCGCGAGGCCGAGGATCAGCAGGCCCATGGTGAGGACGCCGGCCACGAGCAGGCAGGTGACCTGGGCGGTGTAGCGGAACAGGCGGGCCCGCAGCATCGCGGCCAGCGCGGTGACCAGGGCCATGAGCTGGGCCCAGCCGCTGTCGCTGAAGCCGAGCACGGCGCCGCCGGCCCCGAGGATGACGACGGCGCAGCCCCCGACGAGGCCGAGCAGCAGCTCGTGGCCGCGGCTGGTCTGGGCGACGATGCGCTGTACGTCGACGGCCTCCAGGCTGCCTTCCTGGCCCTCGCGGCGGGCCCTGGCCAGGTCCTCGGGGTTGCGGAAGCCGATCGGCAGCTTGGCGAAGCGGGCCGACCAGCCCGGCAGGAAGCCGACGACGGCCAGAGCGACGACCGAGGTGGCGGCGGCGATCTCGCGGGGCTGCGCCTCGGTGAGCACTCCGCCGAACGCGGCGAGCGTGCCGATCGCGGCGGCCAGCGCCGCGGCGACGAACGGGGCGTCGCCCTGCGGCAGCAGCATGATCAGTACGACGGAGAAGATCAGCACGGCGACGCAGCCGACGAGGAACTGGAGCCGGCCGGGGCCCTCGCCGGGGTCCTGCCCGATGACGCCGGAGCCCGCGATGAGCGCGTGCGGCAGAGCGGCGATGCCCAGCGCGACGGCGGAGGCCCTGTCGTCGTACACCCGGCCGCGCACGCCGGCGAGGGCGGTCAGGGTCAGTGCGACCACTCCGGCGACGATGCCCTGGAGGCCGTGCATGTCGTGCCGCAGGGGATCGGCGAACCAGAAGACGAAGCCGAGCATCGTCAGCAGCAGTACGCCGGAGACGAGGCCGGCGACCCGCATCAGGTTGTCGTTCCAGCCGCGCAGATCCTGCTTGACGGCGGTGGCGACCGCGTCGACGACGTCGTCGTGGACGGCCGGCGGCAGGGAGTCGGCGAACGTGCGCAGCAGCAGCACCTCACCGTCCCTGACGCGGTGTTCCAGCAACGAACGGCTCGCGTCGAGGACATGGCCGTCGCGGCGTACGAGGTGGTAGCCGGCGAGGCTGCCGTCCGACTGGGCCATCCCCGAGAGCCTGACGATCTCCGGGTAGATGTCCTGGATCGGCAGGTCCTCCGGCAGCGCCACGTCGATACGGCTGTCCGGCGCTGCGACGGTGACTCGGCAGAAACCCGTCGATGTGCCCGTGCTCACCTGGTAGTTCCCCCTGCTAGACAAGCTTCCCCGCGCCGCTCGTACGACGCGGAGCGCCACCTTATCGCCCACTCACGGGGGTACCGGGCCCGCCTCCCTCATTCCTCCTCGCACTCCCCCGCATCTCCACGCTCCTGCCTCCCTGCGGTCACGGGCGTGACAGTAGGATCAGCGGCTACGCGTGCCTACTTTTCGGGCCGGGGGTCCGGGGGTTGCACCCGGAGGAAAACACAGCAATCGCGAAGGATGAGTGCATCGGTGAGCGTCGTCATCATCAAACGGCAGCCGCGGATCCAGCCGCCTGCTGTCCCGGACGGCGAGGTCAAGCTGGAGTCGCCGCCAGAGATTCCGCGGGAGGGCGACGACAGTGTGCTGATGAACCTGCTGCCGATGATGGGCATGCTGGGTTCCGTCGGTTTCTTCTTCATGCCCAACCTCCCCTCTTATATGCGGGTGGTCGGCGGGCTCATGCTGGCCTCTACCCTCGCCATGGGCATCGCCCAGTTCGCCAAGTCCCGGCAGGGCGGCGGCGCGGGGATGGCGCAGGACCGGCGCGACTACTTCCGTTACCTGGAGCAGGTCCGCAAGGACGTGCACAAGACGGCCGAACTCCAGCGCCGTACGCAGCTCTTCCAGCACCCGGACCCGGACCAGCTCTGGGCGCTGGCGGCGGACGGCAAGCGGCTGTGGGAACGCCGCCCGACCGACGCCGACTTCGCGTCCGTACGCATGGGCCTCGGCAGCCAGCAGCTGGCAACTCCCCTGGCCGCGCCGGAGACCGCTCCCAAGGAGGAGCTGGAGCCGCTGACGGCGGCGGCCATGAAGGCGTTCCTCGACGCGCACGGCAGCCTGGCCGACCTGCCGGTTTCCGTCTCGCTGCGCGCCTTCTACCACGTGGCGGTGGCCGGTGACACGGACACCGTGTACGGCAACGCCCGTGCGGCGATCGCGCAGCTCGCGACGCTGCACTCCCCCGAAGACCTGATGATCGCCGTGGTCGCGCACCCCTCGGCCGCCGCGGACTGGGACTGGATCAAGTGGCTGCCGCACAGCCAGCACCCGAAGGCCAAGGACGGCGCGGGCTCGGCGCGGCTGCTGTTCGACGACCTCGGTGAGCTGGAGGAGGCGCTGGAGGACCAGCTGGCCGACCGGCCGCGCTGGAACCGGGACGCGAACCCCGTGTACGACCAGCCGCACCTGATCGTGGTGCTCGACGGCGGCACCGTTCCGCCCGACTCGGGCCTGGCCGGCGCGGAGGGGCTCCAGGGCGTCACGTTCCTGGAGATCGCGCCCGGTGAACTGGAGGACGAGCTGCGCGGCGGTCTGACCGCGTACGTGAAGCCGGACCGCATGAAGCTGTACGTGGGCCACGAGTCGGCGTACAGCGGCAAGCCCGACGTGCTCAGCCAGGAGCAGGCCGAGTCGCTGGCCCGCCAGCTCGCGGCCTTCCGGGTCGGCACCGCCGAGGAGGGCGAACCCCTCCTGTCCAACCTGGACTTCACCGACCTCATGGGGATCGGCGACGCGGGCTCGGTCGACGTCTCGCGCACCTGGCGTCCGCGCACGCTGCACGAGCGGCTGCGGGTGCCGATCGGTGTCGGCGAGAACGGCGAGCCGGTCATGCTCGACCTCAAGGAGGCGTCGCAGGAGGGCATGGGCCCGCACGGCCTGTGCGTCGGCGCGACCGGCTCCGGCAAGTCCGAGGTGCTGCGTACGCTGGTGCTCGGTCTGGCGGTGACGCACTCCTCGGAGACGCTGAACTTCATCCTCGCGGACTTCAAGGGCGGCGCGACCTTCGCGGGCATGGTCGACATGCCGCACACCGCGGCCGTCATCACCAACCTGGCGGACGACCTGACGCTCGTCGACCGCATGCGCGACTCGATCATGGGTGAGATGCAGCGCCGCCAGGAGCTGCTGCGTACGGCCGGCAACTACGCGAACATCCACGACTACGAGAAGGCGCGGGCGGCCGGCGCCGCGCTGGAACCGCTGGCCTCGCTCGTCATCGTGCTCGACGAGTTCTCCGAACTCCTCACCGCGAAGCCCGACTTCATCGACATGTTCATCCAGATCGGCCGCATCGGCCGTTCGCTGGGTGTGCACCTGCTGCTCGCCTCCCAGCGTCTGGAGGAGGGCAAGCTGCGGGGTCTGGACACCTACCTGTCGTACCGGATCGGCCTGCGTACGTTCTCCGCCGCCGAGTCGCGTACGGCGATCGGCGTCCCGGACGCGTACCACCTGCCGTCGATCCCGGGTTCGGGCTACCTGCGGTACGACACCGACACCATGGTCCGCTTCAAGGCGGCGTACGTGTCGGGTCCGTACCACGGCGAGGGTCCTTCGCGGGTGCACCGCTCCACCCAGCTCCGCCCGGCGCTGTTCACGGCGCAGCACGTGGCGCTGCCGCCGCAGCCCGTGGTCGAGGAGCCGGAGGCCGGGAACCGGGTCGACGACGCCCTCGCGGACACCGTGCTCGACGTGATCGTCGCCAAGATGGAGAACCAGGGGCCGCCGGCCCACCAGGTGTGGCTGCCGCCGCTGGAGGAGGCGCCTTCGCTGGAGCAGCTGCTGCCGGCGCTGGCCGTCACGGCGGAGCGCGGTCTGACCGCACCGGAGTACACGGCGCTCGGGCGGCTCAACGTGCCCGTCGGTCTGGTGGACAAGCCGTTCGAGCAGCGGCGCGACGTGCTGTACCGGGACTTCTCCGGCGGTGCGGGTCACGGTCTGTTCGTGGGCGGTCCGCAGTCCGGCAAGTCGACTCTGCTGCGTACGCTCATCTCGTCGTTCGCCTTCACGCACACGCCGAGCGAGGTGCAGTTCTACTGCCTGGACTTCGGCGGTGGCGGTCTGATCGCGATGGAGGACCTGGCGCACGTCGGCGGGGTCGCGAACCGGCTCGACGGCGAGAAGGTCCGTCGTACGGTCAGCGAGGTCGAGGGCATCCTGAACGCGCGTGAGGAGTACTTCCGCGCGAACAACGTCGACTCGATCCAGACGTACCGCCAGCGCCGGGCGGCGGGGCAGCTGCCCGACCAGCCGTGGGGCGACGTGTTCCTCGTCATCGACGGCTGGGCGACGTTCAAGACGGACTACGAGATGCTCGAGGCGAGCATCACGGACATGGCGATGCGCGGTCTCGGCTTCGGTGTGCACGTGATCCTGACGGCGAGCCGCTACACCGAGGTGCGGCCCGCGCTCAAGGACATGCTCCAGAACCGCATCGAGCTGCGGCTCGGCGACCCGACGGAGTCGGAGATCGACCGCAAGGTGGCGCAGAACGTGCCGGCGTCCGTACCCGGTCGCGGTCTGAGCCCGGACAAGCTGCACTTCATGACGGCGCTGCCGCGGGTCGACGGCTCCTCGGAGACGGAGGACCTGGCGGAGGCGACGGCCGTACTCATCCGGGGCATCAACGAGAACTGGCAGGGCAACCCGGCTCCGGCGGTGCGGCTGCTGCCGAGGATCCTGGAGGCGGAGCGGCTGCCGAAGGGCTTCGAGCACCCGGACCGCGGTGTCGCGTTCGGCATCGACGAGTCGGCGCTCGCGCCGGTCTTCATCGACTTCGAGACGGATCCGCACTTCATCGTGTTCGGTGAGAGCGAGTCCGGGAAGTCGTCGGTGCTGCGGCTGCTCATCAAGCAGATCACCGAGCGCTACACGCCCGAGCAGGCGAAGATCGTCATGGGTGACTACCGGCGTGCGCACCTGGAGGCCGTGCCGGACTCGCACCTGTCGCGCTACTGCGCGTCCGCGCCGGCGCTCACGGAGACGCTGGAGGGTCTCGCGGGGTCGCTCAGCCGGCGTATGCCGGGTCCGGACGTGACGCCGGAGCAGCTGCGCAACCGCAGCTGGTACAACAGCCCGGACGCGTACGTCATCATCGACGACTACGACCTGGTGGCGACCGGGATGAACCCGCTGTCGCCGCTGGTGGAGTACCTGCCGTACGCCCGTGACGTGGGCCTGCACGTCATCATCGCGCGTTCGGCGGGCGGCGCGAGCCGGTCGCTGTACGAGCCGGTGATGCAGCGGCTGCGGGAGCTCGGGGCGCAGGGTCTGGTGATGTCCGGCGACCGGTCGGAGGGCGCGCTGCTCGGCAGCATCTCACCGTCGCAACTGCCGCCGGGGCGCGGGTACTTCCACACGCGGCGCCGGAGCGGGCAGATGGTGCAGGTGGGGTGGCTGCCTTCGCGGTTCTGACGGCTGCGGCTGTGCGCGTGTGACGAGAGGGGCGGCGGCCGGTGGGCGCCGCCCCTCCCTCGTATCCCTTGGAGGGGGCGCGGCTCGCGCGTTAGGCTGACGCTGCGACAGACGTGCGGTGTGGCGGACACGGGGGGCAGTTGTGGCTGGGGACGGGGTGAGGGTCGATGCGTCGGTTCTCAAGGGCGAGGGCTTCCACATGTTCGAGGTGGGGCAGGACTTCGCCATTGCCGCGAAGGCCCTCTTCGAGGGGCTGAACGCCATCGAGAAGGATTCGGGCAAGACGCCGCCGTGGGGCGACGACGAGATGGGCGAGCACTTCGGCGTCGTCTACGAGGGGCTGCGCGACGGCATGAGGGAATCCATGCCGAGTCTGGCGCAGCGGGTGGCGGGCATGGGGATCAAGTTCACCGCGATGGGCGTGCGGCACGAGAAGCACGAGATCGAGGAAGACGCGAAGTACGCGGCGCTGACGTCGCAGCACGAGGCGGACGGCGGCGCGAAGGTGGACGGCTTCAAGTCGGTGTGAGGTGGTGCTGGGGCCGGTGCGGCGCCGACACGCCGAGGTGTGAGCTTGGCGGTCGGCCCTCCGTACGGGGCAGGCCCCCGCCCGGCTGTCGGCGCACGTTTACGATCGACGTCCAGTACGTACACACATGGCCCCACGTCCCTTGTGCGGCGGTTGTGTCGGCGAGTTCCCACTCAAGACTCAAGGCAACGCGAGTCAGGCAAGGACACCATCCATGAATCCGGAGACCCCCACCCCCGAGCCGCAGGTCCCGCCCACCACTCCCGAGCAGGCTCTGGAGATCGTCCGCAGCCGTTACGCCCAGCCCAAGCTGGCGGACGGCACACCGGCCCCGATGCACGTCCACGAGTTCGACATCGGTTACCTGGTGTACGCGACCTTCCCGCGGACCACCGACGCGGCCGGCCGGCCGCAACCGGCACAGCCCGGCGGCAGCAAGATCGTGGTGGCCAAGGACACCGGTGAGACCGTGACCGTCCCCAATTACCCGACGGAGAAGGCCATCGCGCTGTACCGGCGGCAGCGTCAGGCGGGCGAGTAGGGACCGCCGACAGCACCAGCCGGGCCAGCAGGGACCGCCGGCACACCGTCGCCGTGGCAGCACACACAACTTGTTCACCGAACTTGCCCGGTTCGCAGCACGGTTGTGACAGGAGCGGCCTCCGACACGGGCGCTGATGGTTAGTAAGCTCTGGGGGCGGTTGTACAGCGTGTGATTCTCCTGTCGTTGGGGGACGTTGTACGGCGGCTGCCTATCGGGGGTGTGGCGCGCTGTGGCGATGATGTTGCCGGATGAGCTCGAGTGGGTCCTGAAGATGCTCGGCTACAACTGGCCGACGGCGAACGAGGACCTGCTCAGAGACTCCGCCGCGCTATGGCGGAAGTTCGGTGACGACGCCCAGAAGCTTCGAATACGTGCGGACACGAGCGCACGGACGGTGGTCGCGCACAACGCGGGCGAGTCCATCGACAAGTTCACGACCCACTACAAGAAGTTCTCCGACGGCTCGGACGGCTACCTCGCCAACGCCTCCGAAGCCGCCTACATCATCGCGAACGCCTTCGAGGCCGCTGCGTACGTGGTGGAGTTCGCCAAGTACGCCATCATCGTCCAGCTGATCGCGCTGGCCATCCAGATCGCCGCCGCGGCCGCCGCATCGGTCGTGACCTTCGGTCTTTCCGCCGCCGCCGGTATGGCCGCCACCCAGATCACCAGACTCGCCGTACGACGCATCCTCGACGCGCTCAAGGACGCGTTGATCGAGGCCATCGTCGAAGCGATGAAGGAACCGGCCGTCTCCGCCGTCCAGGCCATGGTCACCGACCTGGTCAGGCAGTCCGTGAACGTCGGCTTCGGCGCCCAGGAGGGCTTCGATCTCAGCAGGACGGTCAAGGAGGGGGCCAAGGGCGGTTGGGAGGCCATCAAGCAGACGCCGCAGACGTTCGCCGAGGGCCTGCGCGACGGCCTGGGCAAGAGGGCCGGCAGCAGCGTCCGCGACGGCATCGACAGTGGCTACAACAGCAGCATGGACGCCTACAACAACCGCAACAATCCCACTACGGGCAGCGGTGACGGTGGCGACGGCGGCGGCTCGGGGAGTGACGGCTCCTCCTCCTCTTCTTCCTCCTCCTCCGACGGCTCGAGCTCTTCGAACTCGGGGGCGTCGGGGTCGAACGCCTCCTCGTCCAACGCCGGCGGGTCGTCCGGCACCTCGGGATCGTCCAGCTCGTCGAACTCGTCCACGTCGTCCAACTCCGGTTCGTCAGGGTCATCGGGGCCGTCCACCTCCTCCGACGCCTCGGGGCCCTCGAACTCCTCGGACACGTCCAGTTCGGACACGTCGACGACCTCCCGTGCGAACCCGAACACGGGCAACACGAACATCGGCGGAGGCATATCCGCCGACGGGGACGGGCCGGCGGCCTACAGCGGCCCCGACCTCGGGAATCTCCCCAGCACCGACACGGGAAGCGGCACCGCGAACCCGTCGCCCAGCGCCTCGGACGGGGGGCAGAATCCTTCCTCCTCGAACTCGCCCTCCCGGCCGACGCTGTCGGACTTCGACGACCCGTCACCCAGCAGTTCGGCACCGTCACCGTCCCCCTCCCCGTCTGCGGACACCAGCAGCAGCAGCACGCCCAGTGCGGGCGACAGCCGCGGCGGCTCGTCATCCCCCGGCGGCCTCACCTCACCGAGCCCGCAGTCGGCGCCCACGCCGACGGGCGGCAGCACGCCCTCCGCCACGAACAGCGGCGGCTCGATCAGTACGTCGATCGACAGCCTCGCCGCCAGCATCCCCACCCAGTCGAACGCCGCCCCGGCGCCCACCACGGCCGATCCTTCGACCGCAGCGGGCCCGCGCCCGGACGGCAACTCCTCCATGCCGACCTCGCCCACGGCGCCCTCGACGGCCGCGGACGGCGGAGCGGGGGCACGTACGGGTACGAACACCACCCCTGGCGGCTCCCCGTCCGGTACGAGCCCCACCAGCCCGAACCCCTCCCAAAGCCCGCCCAGGACCCCCTCCACCACCCCGGGCACCCCCAACCCGACCGGCACGGGCCCCGCCTCCACCCCGAGCCCGACACCGTCGACACCGCCCCGCACGCCGACACCGTCGGCCGACGTCCGCACCCCGGGCGCGACGCCCGGCGCCGTAACGAGCCCGAACGGGAGCACCCCCGGCGGGGCGAACCCCCGCACCCCGAACCAGAACACCCCTGGCTCGGCCGGGGGCCGTACTCCGAACCCGAACACCCCAGGCTCGGACGGCAGCCGTACGCCGCCTCAAAACACACCGGCCCCGGCGAGTGGGCGGCCTTCCGGCCCTACGGCCACCACGCCGAACTCGACAGACGGCCCCGGCCCCGGCACGAACCCGAGCCGCACCGTACCGCCCCAGGACCCGAGGCAGCCTGCGCCGCCCACAAACACGACGCCGCCCACGACCCCGACGACAGCGGCAACGCCGGGTGCAGCCGCCGCACCCGGCAACGGAACTCCGGCTCGTACACCCGACGCCGCAGCGCCTCCGACGGCCGGCAACAGGCCGACCGCGTCGCAGCCGGGTACGAGCACCGCCCCGCCACGGCCGCAGCAGCCGGCGGGCAGCGCTCCCCACACGCCGAACAGGCCGGACACACCCAACACACCGCAGCAACCCGCCGGCAGCAACCCCGGCACGCCGTCGAACACCCCTAACCAGCAACAACAGCAACCTCAGGTGACTGCGGTACCGATTCACACCGCGGTGCCCACCCCGACTCCGTCAGGACAGGCGTCGAGCACCCCTCCGTCCGGCCCGAAGCAGGAGCCCGGTTCGCCGCAGGCCGACCCCGGCACGCCCGACAAGCCGGAGTCGGAGCCGGACAGCTTCAACGGCATCCGCGACGACTTGGACCACTCCCCAGGAGGGCTGGAGGAGCCCGACCCGCAGGACCAGCAGATCCTGGCGAACGCCGTGCCGAAGAACCCTGACGGCACCCCTCAGCGGTTCCCCGACCCGTTCGGCCCTTGGAGCCAGCTCCAGAACGACGGCGGCAACGAGGTGCCCGGGCGCAGCAACAACTGCGCCGACTGCGCCCGCTCCTTCCTGGAGACCTGGTACGGAAACCCGCAGGTCTCGGCCCCCCGCACCCCGGACGCCGACGAGGACGGAAACCCCGACCCGTTCTCGCCGGAAAACAACGCGAACGAGAATCAGATGCGTTGGGCGGGCACGCCGTACACCTACTCCGGGCCCGGCGACGACCCCGACACCGCAGCGGGCATCGCGTGGGACCTGGAGCAGGCCGGTCACGGCGCGTCGGCCATCGTGCATGTGGACTGGGCCGACGGCAGCGGCGGCCACGCCTTCAATGTCGTCAACCACAACGGCACCGTCGTCTGGGTCGACACCCAGAGCGGTGAGGTAAGCCACGAGCCGCTCCACATCGCCGACGCGGAAAACGTCTGGCACATCCCCTTGGACGCCGACCGGAACCCGATCCTCCCGCCGGAGACCGAGACGGACGGCTCGGACGGGACGACCGACGACTCCGACCAGACCACCGACGACTCCGGAACGGGGACGGACGACTCGCACGAGGGGAGCAACGACTCCCCGTCGCCGGAGAACGGGCAGAGCGCCCCCGAGAACGACTCTTCGGGCCCCGAGGGCCGGTCCATGGCCGGTGACGCGACCGGTAACTCCAGCACCCCGGACAGCCGGCCCGGCCAGGCCACGCCCCCGGCCGGAGACACCGGCAGCAACCGCTCGGAACAGAGCTCTACGCCGAGCCCAACCAGCACAGGCCTCTCGTCCACCCCGAGCCCGACAGCGTCAACCACGCCGACACCGTCGCCGGACAGCCGGACCCCGGGGCCGGACGCCCGTACCCCGGGTCCCGACCAGCCGGCCCCCGGCACGACACCCGGCGGTTCCACCACCACACCCGAAACCTCGTCCGGCCGGGCACCGACTCCGCAGGCGAACACACCGAACACCAGCACGCCGAACTCGCCGAACTCGCCGAACAGCGGTACGCCCACCCCAGGGACGACGCCGACGACGTCCAACTCGAATCGTCCCGAATCGACCACCCCGCACCAGGACCCGAGGCAGCCCGCGCCGCCGAGGGACACCCCGTCGCCCACCCACACGCCGACGGCGGCACCGAGCCCGGCCGCCGCCCCGGACGCCACCACCCCCAGCCAAACGCCCGAAAGCGCGCCGCCGCCGAACAGCAGCACCCCGGGCACCCCCAGCGCTCCCCACCAGTCCGAAGCCACCTCCACGCCGGCCTCGGCCACCCGCGACAACACACCCCCGGGCGGCGTCACCGACCCGACGCGCGCGGAACAGGACGCCCTGGAGAACTCCGTTCCCCGGGACGAGAACGGCGACCCCACCCGCCCGCCGGACCCGGCCGACGGGCCCTGGGTCCGGAACATCAACGGCGACGGACCCGACACACCCGGCCGCAACAACAACTGTGTCGACACCGCCCTGTCCACCGTCGACACCTACGCCGGCCACCCCACGGCTGCAGGCGCGCGCACGCCGGACCTGGATGCCAACGGCAACCCCTCGGACCGTGGCGAGAAGGGCGGCCGCGACCGAATAGAGAACACCCTCGGCGCCCGCTTCAGCGACATGGGCAACGGCCGCGACGCCTTCAACCGCCTGGAGAACACCCTCCGCCAGAGCGGCCACGGCTCCCAGGCCGTGATCATCACGCAGGACGCGAACGGCCGCGCCCACGCGTGGAACGCCGTCAACCACAACGGCAAGATCACCTACATCGACGCCCAAACGGGACGGACCAGCCCCAGCCCGCTGCACAGCGGAAACAACGGCGTCTTCGCGATTCCGCTGGACGCGAACCGGCAGCCCGTGACGCCCCACCAGCGCGCCGACCACGGTACGCAGCCGCAGCGGGAGACTTCCGAGACCTCCACGGGCGCCGACCGCAGTGCGCCCGACGAACCTGCCGGAACCGATCCCGATGAGACAAAGGAGTCCCAGGACGACGAGGGCGACAAACCCAATACAGGGGCCGCCCCCGAGCGGCTGGGCTCCACACCGTTCGACGCAGACCAGCAACCGGATCACCAGCATTACGGTGTCGCCGGCGACAAGGCACAGCAGGACTTCCGGGAGCACCGGGACATCCGGCAGATCGACCTGGATCCGGTCTACGACACCCTGCGGGACTTCGCGAACAACGACAACGCCGGGCTGCGTGACCTGCTTGACGGAAGCAGAAACGGTACGACCTGGAGCCGCGACGACCTCGCCAACCGCATCCCGGGCTTCAACGATCTGAACCGAGGCCAACAGGCCGCGGCAGTAGGTGTTCTGGCACGCCTGAGCAACGACTTCCACATGAACCAGGGCGTCGGCGCCAGTCCGTACCGGCGCGAGGGCGGCCAGTCCGCTTACCACTGGCCGGAGTCGAAGGACGCCACAGAGGCACGAGAGGCGCACCGGCCGCGCGACGAGAAGCGGCAGACGAACTTCCCGGGCAACGACGCCGATAAATACCGGGATTCAAGGGCCGCCGTCGCGGCCGCGAACGGAAAGAGTTTCTCCGAGGTGGTGGGCTCCAATGCCCCGTCCGCCAATCCTGCACAGCGCACCCGCCACTACCTCGACAGGACCTACGACGAAAGCGTGGTCGATCAGGTAGTAGACGCCACCAAGGACATGAAACCGAATTTCCTTGGGCGCAATTTCGCCGTCATGGAGGTGTACGACCCGGAAACCAAACAGACCCACTACGTGGCCGACAGCTCGTTCAACTACGTGGGACCACGACCCGACCACTCCGAACCGCACTTGGGCGGCTGGATCGAGCGCCTCAACGAGGACCGCGCAGCCAAGGGGCAGAAGCCTCTTGTCCCCGCGCACCTGTATACGGAGCGGGAGCCGTGCGGTCACCCTTCCGAGTCGAGGGGGCACGCGGACTGCGGAGGCTATATCCGCGCCTATCTGCCGGATAAGATGGGGACAACCTACGCAACGGCTTACCGAAAAGGCGAACAGGTCGAACCGTTCGTTCCGAGCAAGGACAGACCCAATGCCATGCAGGCCATGGAAGCCGATTTTCAGGATCATTTGAACAAGGTTGCTGATATTCTCAAGGCCTACGCCTTGCCGACGCCAAAAAGCCCTGCATAGGGAAGACCCGACGGTAGGAAATACCTGACGCATGAGTACCACCCCGAACCCGGATGAGGTCACGGCAGAACTCGCGCTGAACCGTGCGCTGCAGTGGATCGACCGGCCTCGCGAAACGAGTGCCTGGCTGTGGATCGGCGGGCGTGCCGGCAGCGGCAGAACGGCGCTGCTGCGCGAGGTCATTGCCCGCCACCCGGCCGCAGTCCACGTCGACTGCGCCGGCAAGTCAGCGGAGGCGGTGGCCCGGGAGTTGGCGACGGCCCTTGGCATCGCCGCCACCGACTCCTTCGACAACGACATCGCCGCCGTGGCCCGCCGAATCAAGGGCGACCCCGTGGTCGTGCTCGCGAACACGCAGTGGGCGGGTCGGCTGCGCACCTCGCGCGAACCGCAGCGTGTGCTCGATCGAGTGGCACGGGCCCTGATCACGTTCCATCCGCGCGGGCTGCGGATGCGCCTGCTGGTCGAAGTCGACGACGCCCCGGGCAGAACCGAGGAGATGGGCGGACGGCATCTGACCCTGCAAGGGGGCTTCGAAAGCATGCCCTCCTTCCCAGAGCCAGACGAGGATGCCGCCCTGTCGTGTGCCCTTGACGCGCTGGCATTGGCCGAGCACCGCTTCGTTCCCATCCCCGTGTGGTCCCTGCTCTGTTCCGCCCTCGGCCGGGACATCCCCGAGTCCCGGCTGGAGGCGCTGCTGGACGCCCCGGCGGCCGGGCAATGGATCCACCGCACGGACGACGAGGCAGGCACTGCCCTCATCTCCTTCAAGCAGGAGACAGCGGCCCGGCAACTGCGTACGCGGATGCCCGCCGAAGAGGCCAGAACCTGGCACGCAAACGCAGTCACCACACTCTCAGCTGCAGACGCCCCAGAGGCGACCCGCTGGTACGCCGACCGCGCCCTGGCCGGTCACGCAGCAGCAGCCGGCCAGTTCAACGCGTTCCTCGAGGACACGGCAGCGGT
Source organism: Streptomyces sp. NPDC054887 (assembly GCF_053610585.1). NCBI lineage: Bacteria > Bacillati > Actinomycetota > Actinomycetes > Kitasatosporales > Streptomycetaceae > Streptomyces > Streptomyces sp. NPDC054887. Next base: position 24,499 of record NZ_JBSGYQ010000046.1, read on the forward strand.
CGCCGGGGTGGGCTACGAGACGCTCTTCGAAGGGTTCGAGGCCGCGTTCCATGCACGGCCCATCCCGCAGGGGAGTGCCGGGGCCCGCCTTCACTACATGGCGCGCCGTGGCGTTCAGCCGTCGTCCCAGGGTGAGTGGCTGGCGCTGTTGCACCTGACCCTGAAACAGGCCGGGCCGACGCAGGAAGCAGCCGCCGACCGGCTCCTGGCAGCGGTCGGCCCCGTCACCCTGCCCTGGCGAACCCTCTGGGCCGAAGGCGTCGGTGCTGGCGTGTTCAGCACGGACGAAGTGGTCAGCCGCCCGATCCTTCGGACGCTCCAGATCGTGCACACCCCGACCGGCGATGTGGTCACAGCCCGCACGCGCCGCGAACACATCGGCAGTTGGGACCTGGCCACGGGCGCGCCCCGCCCCGAGCCCGACGAGGCCGCGGACACCTCCGACACGACGCACGCGAACCAGGGGCCCAAGGGGTGGCGCCCCGCTGGAGCCCTCAGCGGGGAAGTGGACCTGCCTCGTATGCCCGAGTACGTCCTTCGGGGAACGCGCTCGGGCCATCACATCGCTCTGGCCACCATGGACGGGGTATGCGTGATCGAGATCAACCAGAGCGCCGGACACGAGGATGCACCAGGCCTCCTCATGTGCCTGGCAGGCACCGACACGACGCTTGCCCGAGCCGACCTGCCCGCCCAGGCCCTGGCCCCCACCACCGACTGGCTGGCGGACATCTTCGGATCCGCAGCGGTCAAACGGTTCCCTCAAGAGACCCTGCCCGCCGCCCTCACCGACAGCAGCGCACGCGCCTTCCTCTCCGACGTCGGCTTCCCCTGTGTCACCGGCCTACTCGAACTCGACACCACGGACCTCGAGCACACGGGCCTGCACCCCGTTGTCGAACCCTTCGGCAAACCCGACGAGACCGACTCCACGTACTTCTCCCTCGGCAGCTGGCAAGGCGCGCGACTCCTCCTCGACGGCCGCAACGGGCGTGTGCTGCAGGACGGCTGGTCGGGGATCGAGGACGAACTGGCCGGCAGCAGTCTGGCCCAGTTCGTCGCAATGGTCCGCCTCTACTTCTGGTGGCGCGCCTCCTGGTGGTCGATCGAGGACACGGAGTCGGACCTACGCCACTGGCTGAACCTCATCGACCCCGAGGCCTACCAGACACAGGGCTGGCAAAGGGTCTTCGAGGACTACAACTTCGACGACCGGGTCTGACCCGGCCACTGCATAACATCGACGACAACGCGAAGTCCCCTGAAAGGGCGGAAGACGGGATCGATGACCGCCGCAACCGATGGCTACATACCGCACCCCTACGTAGGCGGACGCTCGGCTGCGCTGCGTGCGCTCACGGCATGGCGTACGGGAGCGCCGGGCGCACCACGTGTCCTCGTCCTCACCGGAAACCCCGGAAGCGGATGCTCACGGCTGCTCGCCGGATTCCTCATGCTGTGCGATCCGGAGTTCCGCAAGGCACTGCCGCTCGACGAGATGGACCCGTCATCCGTGCCGCCCGCCCTGACGGCACCTGCCGTTCCCGCGGCGGCAGGCCGGACGGCGAGCCAGGTGCTGTGGTTGATCGCCGACCATTACCAACTGAGGGCGTCCAACACCAAGGATGTGTACGCCGAGCTGGCCTCTCTCGACAGTCCAGTGACCGTCGTCGTTCCGGATGTCGACCGGGCCGGTCCCGTGCGTGCGGCGCACGAGCCCGCACGAGTGGTGCGTGAGGTACTCAAGCCACTCGCGTCCACCGAGACCGTGCGCCTTCTCGCCGACGTACCGCGCGAACTCGCCGCCGAGCTGGCAGAGGGGTTGCCGCCCGGAGCCGTGCAGACCATCGACCTCGACGACCCGCAGTGGGCCGACGCCGAGGGTCTGGTGCTGCACGCCGGCGCGGCATTGGCTCCTCAGTCCGGCGCCCCCGAGTTGCCGTTCACCGTGGATCCCGGGCAGCGTCGTCGACTGGCCGAGGCCATCGGTCGGCAGGCGGTGACGAGCCACCTCATCGTCCAGCTGACTGTGCGCAGCATCCTGTCGGCACCCGACGGCTTCGACTCCACCGACGACAAGCATCTGCCGATGTCCGTCGGCCAGGCCCTGGACCTGCACTCCCGCCGTCTCGGCAATGACCCGCAGACCGTGCGGCTGATGCTGGCTCCGCTGGCACTGGGCGAAGGCGCCGAAATTCCGGCCGAGCTGTGGAGGCGGCTGGCGGCCGCTGTGGCGGGGCCGGAATCGGCCGAGGCGATCGGGAACGGCACAGCCCTCGTGGCCCCGTTCGTCGAGCCGGTCGAAGAAGAGGACGGGCGTACGCTGCTGCGCCTGCTGCACCCGGCCATCGGGGACGAAATCCGCGACGGCTTGGGCGACGTCGCCGCCGCCCAGTCCCGGATAGCCGTGGCACTGCTCGAAGCCGTGCCCCACCAGGACTGGAGCCGAGCCGATCCCTACGTACGCGACAACATAGCGGGACACACCCTCGAAGCCGGGCTTCTTCCGCAACTCCTCACCGACCCGGGGCTCTTCGTCCACGCGGACCCGGTACGGCTGCGCGCTGCCATTGAGGCAGTACCGACGGAAGGACTCGGGGCCGCGGCCCGCAGCTATCTCCGCACCGCTCCCCTGCTGACGCGTACCCAGGCCCCGGCCGAGCTACGTGCCGCCCTGCTGGAAACCGCGTTCGTCGAGGACGGCCTGCCCGAGTACGCTGCCGCCGTCCACCGGCTCGGCATAGACCTCCCATGGCAGACCCTCTGGAGCCTGCCGGTCCAGGGCATCCGCGCGGTGACCATCGGGATCATCCCGGCGTCCGGCGACGAACCGGCGGTCCCCGTCGCCGCGCTCGCTGTCCCGGAGGGCACGCCTGACGCGTGCCCGACCGGTGCGCGGGGCGGGTCCGCACTGCTCGTCCACAGCCTCCTCCAGGGGACGCCATCCGGAGACACGTCCCCCGAGCGGATACTGCCGCCTTCAGAGGAGGAGCGCGCCTCTGCTCCGCTTGCCCTCAGCGTGGGTGGGGACTACTTGCGTGTGTGGAGCCGCGCCGACGAGGAGATCGTGGCCGCACTGATCTCCGACGTCCCCTTCACTGGCGCCGAGCTCTCCCCCGACGGCATCCTCCTCGTCGCCACCGAGCGCGGTGCGAAGGCCCTGCGGATCCTGAGGCCCACCACACCGATAACCTCCTAGAACCAGCCTCAGCCAGCCAGAACCGCCCCCAGTGATCTTGAAGGAGCCTCCCGCGTGACCACCCAGGAGCAGGCGCTCGCCATCGCCGACCGTTGGCTCAACCCTGACGGCAGCGAGGCGGGCCGCCGCGAGGTCAGGATGCGGAAGTTCGACCTGGGCTGGGTCGTATGGGCCGCGCCCGCGCCGATGGAGACCGACCCCGAGACCGGGGAGCGGCGCCCGCCGGCCGAGATAGGGGACGCGTGCGGGGTCGTGGACCGGCGTACCGGCGAGCTGACGGTCTGGCCCTCGGTGCCGGTCGACGAGGTCGTACGGATGTACCGGCAGAAGCACGGCGGGGACGGATCAGGAGCCGACGCCCGTCCGGTGACCGGCCCCGGGAACACCTCCGTCTTCACGTACACCGACCCGGCCACCGGCGAGGAGACGACCCTTTTTCGGAACTCCGGCCCCGGCCTCCCGCCGTCCGAGCACCAGGCCGCCGCCGAGCTGCGGCGCATGGGCGTGCCCAACGAGAACGTCCTCGCGATCCACACCGACCTGCGCCCCAGCCTGCTCCCCGGCGGCTACACCGCCGAGCTGCTCAACACGTACAGGAACGCCAGCCTCTCCTGCTCCCAGACGTACGGGGCCCGCCCCGAGGACCGCGCCGAGGGCATCGCCGGACTGATCCAGCACGTCGAGAAGATGCACCGGATCGCCGGCCGGCAGCCCCCGCCGCGCCCGCACCGCGTCCCCGTCCCCACGCACGTGCCCCCCGCCGAGCCCTTGCGCGATGTGGCCGTCGGCCGCCACCTCACCGACGTCTTCGGCGCCGACGGTGTCCGCCGCTACGACGTCGACGACCTCGCAGCCACACAACTGCCTCAGGACACACAGTCGTTGCTCGCGTGGGCCGGGCTTCCTGTCGACCTGCCCCTGTTCTTCACCGCGGATCGGCCCGACGCTCCCCCGGCAGGCGGCTTGTTCACCGACGTGGCGACCAATCTGCGCGAGCGCCGCAGTCCGGCCGGCGAGGAGAAGATCGCCGCGCTCGCGTACCTGACCCGCATCGGCTGGGACGGCGTCGCCGTGCTCGCCGTGCAGTGCCTGCCCGGCTCGACGGAGCCGAACGGCCTGGGCGCGGTGTGGGCGATCGACCCCGTCACCGCGTCGGCCCGCTACGTGAACATCTCGGCCGGCGCGTACGTCCGCTCCCTCGCCCTGCTCGCTGCTGTCCGCGAGCAGATGCAGGGGCTCGACCCGGTCGCAGCGGGCGCCGCGGTGGCGGACCTGGAGGAGCAGTTGGTCGCCATCGACGCCACGGCGCTGGTGAACCCCGATGCCTGGTGGTCGCTGATCCTCGAGCAGATGTGGCACGGGCTCTTCTGAGCGCGGGCGGGCCCTGGGCCACGCCGCAGCACAACTAGGCTGTGGATCATGCCCGATAGCGTTGATGCGCTCCTGCAAGACCTGTCCGACAGCAGCGACTGCAGCAGGCGGCGTGCTGCTAAGGACGGCCTGGTCGCGCTCGGCGCACTCGCTGTCGACAAGTTGCTGGCTCACACGGGCGGTGACGGGTCGTCGAATCTGCGGCTGGGCGCTCAGGCCGTGCTGAGCCGCCTGGGCGACGAGGCGGTGCCGCGTCTACTGGACATCCGGCGTCGGGGGCCCGGGGGCGGGCCTGCGCGGCCAGGCTCTCAGGTTCCTCATCGATATAGGTGGCGAGGCGTGTCTCGACGAAGCCGATCGGCGCGTCCTGGAGCGCCTGGTGCGTGTAAAACTATTGCACGAACTGCCGGTTGAACTCCCCATGGAAGCCGGCCGCTGGCTGGCCTTCCCCGCGGACCGGCTCGACGAAGCCGTATCAATCCTGGGTCTGCACGACCTCAGGCCGGCCACCACCGTCATGGGCGTGGCCGCCGCCACGGAGGCTACCGACTCAGTGGATTTCCAGGACGCCCTGGAGCAGACACAGACGGCCTACCGGGTCTTCATCACCCCAGAGTTCACCAGTGGGTGTACGGAGCCGGAGCTCGATAACTGGCGCCTGCTGTACGGCAATTCGTTCCTGGACGACCTCGATGGGTTCGCCCTGGCCGACAAACTCAGCGAGCAATGCGCCGAGGCTCACTTCTATGTAATCGACCCTTACAACGGCTCCGAAGCCTGGTACATCGCCCGCAACGGACACCAGGTCCGCAGCTACGGCACGTACGACTGCCCGCAATTCACGGGAGAGCCGTTGCCCTTCGAGGTCAGTTACCGGGAAGACGGAGTGGACGAGGCCGAGGCCGAGGAGTACGCCGAGGGTGTTCCCTACACAAGCACAGCCGCCGACCACCTCTCGGTGGAGCCCGGTCCGATGCTCGCCGAGAGTACGCACCGCCACGGCTGGCTCGCCACCACTCACCCAGCGGTACTCGGCGCACGCTTCAAGGGCGCTCTGCCCGCCTGACGCGCTTGCCACCGACGACACAACTACTGGCCCCCGGCCGAGGCGAGCAGGAGCGTGCGCGTGCTTCGCACATACGCAACACCCTCGCCCCCTCACCGGATGGCTGCCTGGCCGTGGACGGCCTCACCGTGGACCTGCCGTCGGGCATACCTGCCCGACGGTAGGTGGGCGAGTACCTCGCCTGGACGACACGGCTCCCCGAGGTCGGCGGCAGGTGCAGTTCTTCTTCGCGCGCAGCGGAACGCCCGCCCTGCGCGCCGGAGCGGGGGGTGTTGCCGCCCAGCCCCTCCGGAAGCCAGTACCGCGCGTCCGCGTGCTCAGTACAGCGAGAAGCCGCCGCTGTGCCGCCCCCGGCCCTTCTGGGGCGGCTGCGAGGGCTGCCCCTCGGAGCGCCTCTGGTCGGCCGGAGAGGAGGCGGTCCCGTCGCTCGACGGTGCTTCGCCCAGCCCTATCTGCTCCTGCTCCTCCTCCGAGAGCGACTCCCACTGGTTGCGCAGGGAGGCCAGGCCGCCGCCCAGGGCTCGCGACACCGAAGGGTCGTCCATGGCTTCGCGCAGGGGAACGCGGCCCGACAGCAGCTTCTTCGCCGCCTCCTGGAGGTCCGGGCTACCGCCGCCGTTGTCCGCGAGCTTGCGCAACGCGGAGTTCAGCGACCGCATCTGCTCCGGCTCGAGCGCTTCGTCCCACACGCCGCGGCCGGAATCGGGTCCCTGAGGGTTCTGGGGTCGCTGGGCCATCTCGTATCTCCTCGCTTCCGTTGCCACGAGTATCCCGCGTCGGCCGAACTCAGCACGAGTCACATTCGGTTGTAACGGGTCTCCGGGCGGGCAGGGGCACAGGAACGTCTGCCCGGACTCCTCAGCGGGAGGCGTCCAGGGCCTCTACCGCGTTCTTGGCCTCCACCAGGTCGGCGCCGGTGATTTCGCGGTAGACCTTGATCGCCTGGATCTTCTTTCCCTCGCTCAGCAGGGCAGCGACCTGATCGAGGGCCGGATCGTTGTCACGGACGCCCAGGTGCTCCATGACGAGGTTCACCTTCCGCTCCAGGCGGGTGATGCCCCGGTGGGTGCGACGGAGCTTGGACTCGATCGCACCCAGCAGCATGAGAACCGGAACGAGGAGAACGAGAAGGGCCGTTATGTCCATGACCGGCGATCCTATTCGATCATTCCGACCGGCGGCCGAGAGACCTCGGTCAGAAGACCCTTCGCTCCAGCCCCGCCCGCTCCGCCCTGGCGATACGGTCGGCACCAAACGTATCGCGCTCCGAGGCCAGCCTGTCCCACTTCTCCGGACGCATCAGCAGCACCGCGCCGCTGCCCGGCACGAACGCGACGCCGCCGAAGGGCAGGTCGCCCGCCGTCCACACGCCGTTCTCAATTCCGTCTGGCCACGGGTCGCGCCAGGCGCCGCGCCTCGGCACCTCCACCACCCGCATCAGCGGTGACCTCACGCCCTCGGCACTCCTCAACCTGAGCGTGAGTTCAGGGCGCCCCTTGGTCGCCGACTTGCCGCCCTTCTTGTCGACCCGCGGCCAGTACGTGTCGAAGGCGTACTCGCCGAGTGTCTGCCCGCACGCCCGTGTGAGGGCGACGGCCGACGGCAGGAGGTAGAAGAGCACGGCGATCAGGCCGATGATCCCGACGCCCGTGAGCGGAGCCGTCACGTACACGACCCACCGCCACGGGCCGCTGTCCAGAGCCTCCCACTGCGACAGCACCGGCGGCAGCACCGCCATGGCCGCGAAGAGCCCACCGTACGTGAGGAACTTCCTGCGCACGCGGGAGGTCAGCTGCCTGCGTATCTGCTCCGCGTCCACGGCAGGGGGCTGGTGCGAAGCCACCTGGGGGGTCTCTGACATGGGGTTTCCTTTCGGCAGGGCCACGGCCGGGCTATCCGAAGTCGTTTCTGATGGCCTTGGTGGCCGCGGAACCGTGGCGCGTACCGGTACCGTCGGGCTCGTCACGGGCGGCCGGATCGGTGAACGTCAGCGTGTGGGCGACGCCCAGCAGGATGTTCCGGTAGTCGTCGGCGAGATCGACCGCGGCCGTGACCAGCTGGACCACGACGATGTCGGGCATGCCGCGGCCCGTCACCGCGACCGTGCCCTGCCAGACGGTTCCCTCGGCGGGAGCGTCGCCGCCTTCGGGCGGCCTGCCGGGGGCGACCGTACGCCGCTTCTTCTCGGCGATGAAGCCCGTTCCGCACGGCAGCTCCAGAGGGCGCATGCCTTCGTCCGGGTTGTCGGCGGCGGTGCCGGCCATGCCGGCCAGTACGAGCTTCGCGTTGACCCCGGAGGCCGGGACGGTCGAGACGGTGAGTACGGAGGACACGGCTCCGCCCGCCTCGTCCGGGTGCAGCCCGATCGCGCAGCCCTGCACCTGCTGGGCGTTCAGCAGGCCCACGACGCCGGTGTAGAACCGAACGACCTCTTCCGCGCGGTCGCGCAGTTCGTCGGGCAGGCTGAGCACCTGCTGGATCAGCGCCACGACCTGCTCGTACGGCGGGTCCAGGTCCAGTTGCAGATAGCCGTGCGGCAACCCGTACCAGAAAGCCGGCTTCGGCTTGATCGCCGCTTCCGCGTAGTGCTCAGTCACTTTTCGACCCGCTCTTCATTTGCCGCGCCATGCCGTTCAGATCCATCCCAGAAGCCCCGCGATGCTGTGTGCGGTGGCAGCGGCCTTGGTGCTTTCCGCGGCGTTGTGCTCGCCGCCTTCCTTGTCGACCACGCCCAGGCTTTCCAGGGACGACACGACGTTCGCGGCCACGTTCACGCCGTTGGCCGTGATCTCGCCCATGAGCTTCGCCGACCCGGAGGCGGTCTCACCCGCCGCACGCCATGCGTCGGCGACCTCGTCCGAGGCGTTCTTCGAGAAGGCGGGGACGATTTCCTTGACGAATGCGCCGGCCTTCTCCGTATTGGACACGGCCACGCCCATCCTGCCGGCCATGCCCACGCCGTCGGCCACCTCTTTCGCCGCCATGCCGAGGGCCTTGCCACCCGGAATCATGCCGACCGTGTCACCGGCGATGGATGCCCACGCGGAGAACATGTCCATTCCGCTGCCGCCGCCGAACAAGTCGCTTCTGAACTTCGGATCGGAGAGGTTCTTGGACATGGACGCGGCACTCGCCACGACCGCGATGCCGGCGAACAGCGGAGCCAGCGGTGTCGGGAAGAGCGCCAGCATGCCGGCAATGGCGCCGATGGTCCCGGCGTGCTCGTAGAGGAACGCCCCGACGGCCTTGATGCCGTCCCAGATGGCGTCGACGGCCTTGCTCAGCCAGCCGGGTTCCTTGGGCGCCAGCTTGTCGGTGGCGTCGTCGAGCGACTTCGCGACCGTCTCCGCGTTGTCGGAGTGCGTGGTCTCCAGCGTCTTGGCCTTGGTGATGACGTCGTCGTACGCGCCGTTGGCCTGGTTCAGCGCGGTCGTCGCCTCGTTGAGGCTGCGCTCGGCCGCCCGCAGCCGTGCCGTCGCGGCGTCGGCCTCTTCCTGGGTGCCGAACTGCTGGCCCGCGAGCTTGAGGTCGGGATGCTGTCCCGCCTTGTCGTGCCGTTCCTTGGCCGTGCTGGCGGCGGACTTCTTCTCGGCGGCCGCGGCGTCGTACTTCTGCGCCAAGTCGCGGTTGGCCGTCAGGTACCCGTCCCAGTTGCCGAGTTGGGCGGAGGCCTTCTCCAGGGATCGTGCGGCATTCTTGATGTACGTCGGCAATTCGCCGTCGATCGCCTCGCGGAACGCCTTGGCCGCGTCGCCTTCCCAGTAGCTGCTCTCACCGATGAGCTTCTGGAGCTGGGTGTGGCAGGTGCGCAGCGCGGTGGCGGCGGTGGTGACCTTCTGCTTCAGCGCGTTGACTTCGCTCGGTATGCCGGGGACCGGGTTCCACCCGAGGTTGGGATAGGGATTGACGGCCATTACTTCGCGTCCTTCCCACCCGAGGTGGATTCCTGAGCCATGTCCTTGAAGGCCTTCTCCAAGGCCTTTTCGACCTCTTCGTAGCCCTTCTTGTTGGCCTTCACGCCCTCACTGATGGCGTCGATCATCTTCTTGGTCTGTTCGGACCCGTACTTCCAGCGTTCCTGGAACCCGTCGCACGCCTCGTCCAGACGCTTCGTGCCGATCTGGTCGGCACGGACGTGATCGAGAGCGGCACGCGCCTCGTTCAGGTCGCGGACACAGTTCTCCAGGGTCTTGAGGAACTCCCCCAGCTGGTCCGTGTCTGCTTTGAAATGATCCCCCATGGACCGGCGTTCTCCCTTTTCGACTGCCGCATCATCACCACCAGACTGAACGGGTCCGCGGAGCACGGCCGAAGACCGCGACCAGCGGCTACTCGGCAGGCGGGGTGGCGGGCCGGGCGGCATCCGGCCGGCCCGAGAGCCTCTGGCCACTGAGGACGCGCCGACGGGCTGCGCCCGTTCCCCGATGCCCGGGAGGCATCCTCGCCCCACAGGTCACACTCTCCCCATTAGTCACACAACACCCTATGGCCTGTACACACACCGGGCCGCACCACCCGTCGTCGGGTTCGGTGGAGAACTTGTGACCGCGTTACTGGAGGGCCGTGCCGTTGGGGAGCCATTGGGAGCGAGCTGCTCCGGGGGCGCGTCGCTGGCTGTTGCCCCCGGACTACAAGAAGCTCCCGATGCCGCGACCGATACGGCCGGCCAGGACCATCAGGAGCTTCGAGTCCGCCGGCGTGGGGCGGGAGGAGTGTGGTGGGTGCACCGGCTGTGGCTGTCGTCTGGCGCGTACGGCTTGCGCCGGCATCCGGCAGCGAGTGGTTCACCAGGGACCGGCCTACATCGCCGTCGGGCTCCTAGGCATACGTAACTCGCGCTGCGGCGGGCACTGTTGCTACCCGATCACCCGAAGTCGTCCCTGATGTCACGCTGCGGGCGAGGTGCGGGCGGGTTTGGCGGAGGAGGCGCGGCGGAGCCGCTGGGGCGCGTCGCCCCGGCCGCGGGGCGCGGGCCGTCGTCCTGGCGGCCGGCAGCGGGCGGCCTGGCCGGATCGGGGCTCGTGGGGGCGGGGGCGGCGTTCCCCGTTGCCTGCAGCCGATGGTGGGCGGCAGCTCCGATGCCGACGCCGCCGGCTCCGCCGACACCACCGCCGGCGGTGTTGACCACCGCGTTCTTCAGCCACTCCGGCTTTCCGCCGGTCGCCCTGGTGACTCCGTCGACGGCGACGCCGCCCGCGACGTTCCCCACCACACCGCCCGCCGCACTCTCGGCTGCGCGCTGCCCGAGCTGGCTCATGCCGCGGTTCCGCAGCAGGGCCGTCGCCCCTCCCGCCCCGGCCATCCCCAGCGGCGTACCGACGACCGACGCCACGCCGCCCTGCCAGGCCGCCTGGTAGAGGGTGGACCCGTCGACGCCCTTGCCCGTCGCCGCGGCGCCGGCAACCGTGGTGAAGCTGTTCCCGGCCCAGTTGAGACCGCAGTCCACCAGGAGCTTGGCCAGTTTCGTCGACCGTTGGTAGGCACGCATCGCTGCGGCGATGCCTCGCAACAGCCGACCGAGGCGATCGGAGAGGCTGATGGCCTGGCCGGCCAATCGTGCGACGTTGGCCGCTGCCGCCGCGCTGCCGAGACCGAGGGTGACGAAGGACAGGGCTACGCCGACTCCGATGGAGACACCGATCTCGATGTAGATGTCGTGGATTTCCTCGTTGATCTTCTCGATCGAGTCGGCGGCTTCGTCGAGCTGCGCGGCGATCTCGTCATACTGCGCCGTTGCCTTCTCAACCTGCGCCTTCATCTCACGCCAGTGGTCCCTGAACGCTTCGGCGGCGGGTCCTCGCCAGGTGTCCCCCACGACGTTCTCGACGCTCTTGTCGAGGGCTTTCAGCAGCCCGTCCGCGCCCGCTACTTCCTTCTGCAACCGGCGCCATGCCTTTGCCGCCTGCCTGAGTTCCTCCGGCCTGCCGCCCGGATTCACCAGCTCGATACCGAGCTCTACGAGCTCCTCACCCACCGACTCGTTGCCACTCACTTCTCGGCACCGTCGCCCTTCGCACCGAAGAGCACAGCGACACCTTCGTCGGTGACCTCGGTGTTGCGGTGCACCTTCCGCAGGGAATCCGCCACGGCGTCCAAGTACTTGTGCACGAGGTTCAAGGCGTCGGCGGCGTCCGAGGAGTAGTCGACGTACTCGGTCCTCAGCTCGTCGGATTCCGTCAGGAGACCGAATCCGTCCGAGATGGCTTCCTCACCGGTTTCGTCGGTGAACTTCTTCAGGTGCGCACGTAAGTCGTATGCGCGGGTCTCGAAATCGCGAGCAAGTTTCCTGCCGGCATCCTGTGCGTAGAACGGCGCGTCGTCAGCCACGTGCGACTCTCATTCGGTTGGCTATGGCGTTGCTGGGGCGGACGGATACCGGCCCCGGAGAGTGCGCATGTCGGCTTGCAGCCGGAGGCAGTGACTCGTGTTTCCACCGTCGAGATGCCCCGTTGCCGCCCGCCCCGCGCTCCTCGCCCGGCCCAACGATCAAGCTGTCGTTCAGGACATGGTCTTGTCCTACTGGGAGTGGCGCGTGTAGACGCGTGAGCGCGCCGTGCACGACTGAGCCCGTCGTGCCGTCTCCCTCGGAGGACGGCACGACGGGCTCGGTCGTGGTTGTCGGCTTACTGCCCCTGGTACGGGGACTGCTGACCGTATGGGTTGGGGTGCTGCGGGGCGTGGCCGGGAGGCGAGCCAGGGTAGGGCTGCTGGGCGGTGGGGTACGCCGGCTGGTTCGGGTAGCCGCCGCCGTGCGGGGCTCCGCCGCCGGGTCCGCCGGGGCCGCCGGGTCCGCCGTTGCCTCGGTTGCCGCGACTGCGCACTACGGCGAAGACGATGCCGCCGATGACCAGGACGCCGACGATACCGGCGATGACCAGGATGGTGTTGGAGGAGGACTTGCTCTTCTTCTTCGCCTGGTTCGAGCTGCCGTCAGCACCGTCGGACGACTTACCGGCCTTCGAAGACGTGGACGCCGGCGCCTGGGCGAGGGGACCCTCCTTGGGACCCTTGGGGATGTCCATCGTCAGCGCGCGGTAGGGACGGATCGCGCCGTAACCGAACTCCTCGTCCGGCACCTTCTTCACCTCGTGGTCGAGGAAGGTTGTGGACTTGATCAGGCGGTTGATGACCTGACCGGCTGTCAGGTCCGGGTACTTCGAGCGCACCAGTGCAGCGGTGGCTGAGACAAAGGCAGTCGCGTCAGATGTTCCGTCCGCCTCTGCGTAACCACCAGACCGAGTGGGGTCAGCACTGAGAATGTTCTCGCCCGGCGCAACAAGGGTCATCCCTTTACCGAAGTTTGACTTGTACCAAAAATCCGATGACTGATCGATGGCACCTACGGCAACTACACCAGGCAAACCCGCTGGGTCTAGAATTCGCGCGTCACCTTCGTTGCCCGCAGATGCCACAACGACAACATCACGCTCCTGCGCGTAAGCAATTGCCTTCGCGGCATCAGAACCTTCGTAAGCATGGTCGTCACCGAATGAGAGGTTGATGACTGACGCACCCTGTTTGACGGCGTAACGAATACCCTCAGCCCAACTTCTCTCTTTCCAGTCATTATCGCCCGTACGTGCGGCACGCACGGGGAGAATCTTCGCCTTGGGGGCGAGGCCCATCACGCCAGAAGCATTGTTAGCCCCATGGCCATGGCCAGCGATAAGACTTGCCATCCCAGTGCCATGACCAGCTTCATCCTTATGAGCGTTTCCGCCCCCCGTTACATCCTTGCCAGGCAAGACCTGTCCGGTGAGGTCAGGGTGAGTGGCATCCACACCCGTATCTACGACTGCAACGGTGACGCCCTGGCCCTGTGATTCAGCCCAGACTTTCTCAACACTAAATGCGTCCAACGTCCATTGCTTATCACGGATGTAATCGGCCGACGCTGCTGGGGCCGAAGTGAGGAGCAAGGCTCCTGTCAGCGCCACGACTCCTGTCGTGGACCAGACTCGCTTGACACCCATTCCTTGCTCCTCACTCAACTACGACTGGTTACGCCAGCCTACAAACGCGGCCCGACCGGCAGCTTGCCAGTCGGGCCGCTTGTGTGCCTACTCGATGTTGCGCGGCACGTTACGCTTGCGATCCTCCTCCGAGATCCAGGTCTCTTCGTCCTCGACCAAGTAGTCAGGACGCTCGCCCCTGCTGTTCTCGTCCTCAGGCCGTCGGCCGTTGCCTCGACCCATGCCTCCGGCCATACCGCCCGCCATGCCGCCGCGCTGGGATCCACCGCGGCTGCCGTGGAGTCCAGCACCTGTTCCAGTGCCCTTACCAGTAGGCGTCTTGGCCGCACCGACTACGCCACCGCGAGCCTTCGCAAGGGCTCCACGGCCGCCCGCTGCAGCGCCGCCTCGACCGGCAGCGCCGGCCCCGGCACCGCCGCCCATGCCGCCCATGCCGGCTCGGCCTCCGGTACCACGGGCGGCTCCGGCGCCTCCCGGGCCACCGCTCAGGCCAGCTCGGCCTCCGGCAGCACCGAGGCCGCTGCGAGCGGCTGGGGAGATCCCCCGCGGACCTCCAATGCCGCCGCGTCCGCCGCCAGCCCCGAGACCAGGCCCTCCGCCGATGGGAGCGATGCCGCCGGGCGGCATTGCGCCGCCGCCGGCGCCGCCACCACCACCACCGCCCGGGATGGGACCAGGGCTAAGTCCGGGGCCCGTCAGCCCGGGCTTGATGCTGTCCACGTTCGTTCCGGTAGTCGGCAGGGTGGAGGCACCGCCCGTGATGCCCTTCGCGCGCGGAATCTGCGGGGCTGCGCCAATTTGGCTGGTTCCACCGGCACTCCATGGCTTGGGAGCTGCGCCTACCGCCCCGGGGCGAGCACTTCCAGAAGGGCTCGGCACAGTGATGGGGGGAGGCATCGTCACGTCGTTATTCGGCGGCGAGAAGGGATCTTTCGGGTCGTGCTTGGACTGCGAGTTCATGTTCTTGGCGTACACCTGGTAGTTCGCCGCCAAGCTCTCCATGACGGCAACACCCTGGAGCTGCGCTTCCTTGCCCGCAGAAAGCATTTCCTCGTTGGCCTTGCGCGCCGCGTCCGCGCTGACGCCGTTCTTGACGTCCTCCTTCAGCATGGTGTCGTCCCGGCCGCCCGAGTCGCCCATCTTGTTCCAGAAGCTGTCCCAGCCCGAGGGGACCTTGACGTCCCTCATCTTTTCCTTGGCCGCTCGCAGATCCTTCTGCACGGCATCCATCTGAGCCGCGGCGAGGTTGGCGAAGGCGCCGCCGTTCACGACCTTCTGGGAGATCTCGCCGGCCTTGCGCTGGAAGGCCCGGGCAGCGTCGCCCTCCCAGTGCTCCATGACGTTGTCGACGGCCGTCTGCAGCATGCCGGCGACGCTGTCCTTCGACGAGACCGCGTCCACGCCGCCGGTCGCGCCGTCTCCGTCACCGCCGGAGAGGATGTTGTGGACCTGCTTCCAGCTCAGGCTGGCCTCGTAGATGGCATCCGGGTCCGAGTCCAGGATCATCTTGCGCAGCTCAGGAATGCCCTCCTGCATGAACTGCGTCTTGAGAGCACTCCGGTCGAAACTGGTCTTGCCCCCATTCGCCTGCTCTTCGAGCTTCTCGTCGTGCTCGTCCTTGATGCGCTGCTGGTGCTGCTTCTGCTGCGCTTCAATCTGCTCGGGTGTGGGCCGGTAGCCGTACCCCATCTTCGTTCATCCCCTCCGTTTGTGACCGATGCCTGCAGTCGTTTAGGCGTAAGCACCCTTGTTGGCCGGGCCCGAGTCGCCGCCCAACCCGTGCTTGTTGGCGTGCTCCTGCTCGTTGTACTTGTCCCGGACCTTCGAGGCGCTCTTGCCGAACTCGTCGATCAGGCCGTGCAGGCCCTTGATCAGGCCTTCGATCTTGGTCTTCATCTGCTCGTGAGCGAGGTGGAGATCGTTCGACTCGAGGAACCTCTCGCTACCGAACGCGTTGCTCGGGACGTTCGTCGAGTACGTCACCTTGCCGCCGGCCTTGTCCATGTCGTCGAGCAGACCCCAGAGCTTCCGGATGACCTCATCCAGTGCGCTCAGATCGACCCGCATTCCGTCGCTCATACCCCGTGTCCTCTCCCCTGTTTTCTACGTTTCTTCTGCGCCCACGCGCTCAAATTGCCCCGGGTGAACCCGACTGCCCGGCGCGCTTCTTCTGCCAGTCGCGCACCGCGATTCCGCTTCCGCCGGCCAACAGGACCAGTAGCAGGCCCGCGCCCACCACGTACATGGCCACCCGGCGCTCCTGTTCCGCTTCCGTCTCGCCCATCGTCACCGCCATGGGGATGACCTTGGTCGAGCCCGGTGGCGGTGGCGGGTCCTCCTGCGGGCGGGTGCCCGGGGTGGAGTCGTCCGAGAGGGCGGCGACCGGGTCGACCACGCCCCAGCCCAGGTAGCGGTTCGGGCCGCGGCCGGGGCGCTGGGCGGATTCCTGGATGCGGGTGGTGATCTGGGCGGCCGTCCACTTCGGGTGCTTCTCCTTCAGCAGCGCCGCCACGCCGGCCACGTACGGGGCGGCGAAGCTCGTGCCGTCGGCCGTGCACTGGCCGCCCTTCGGGACGGTCGACACCATGCCGACGCCGGGCGCCGCGATGTCGACGAAGTCGCCGGCCTGCGAGAAGGAGGCCCGCTCGTCGTTGCGGTCGGACGCCGCCACCGCCAGGACGCCGGGGTACGACGCCGGGTAGGTGTCGGCGGACGTGCCGTCGGCGCCGTCGTTGCCCGACGCCGCGACGATCAGGACGCCGGCGTCGACCGCGTTCTGCACCGTGGCGCGCAGCGGGCCGTTGTCCTTCTTGTTCGCCGTGTCCGACGAGATGTTGATGATCTTCGCGCCCTTGGCGACCGCGTCGCGGATGGCGGCGGACATCGTCCCCGAGTCGCCCTGCTTCTCTTCGCCGCCGGTGTAGCGGAGCGAGAGGATCTTGGCCTTCGGTGCGATGCCGGCGAAGCCGGTGCCCGGGTACGGACGGGCCGCGATGATGCCCGCGACCCTGGTGCCGTGGCCCTCGATGTCGTCGGTTCCGTCCTTCGACTTGCCGACGTAGTCCTTGCCGCCAGGGGCCATCGCGCCGCGCAGCTGCGGGTTGGTGTCGTCGACGCCGGTGTCTATCACGGCGACCGTGACGCCCTTGCCCGTAGCCTGCTCCCGCAGTTGGTCCAGGAGTACGCGCTGGAGCGACCAGGGCGTGGACTTTATGATCTCGCCGCCGAAGGTGCACTCCGAGCTGGCGGACAGTCCGAAGGCCGGCTTGTCGGCGTCCGCGAGACGGGTGGGGGGCGCAGGGGCGGTCGCCGCTGCCGGTGGTGCGGCCGTGAGGCACACCATCCCCGCGGCCGCGAGAACGCCACAGGCCCGCTGCAGTGCGCGGGTTCCACTCGTGCGCGTACGCGGACGGGGTGTCAGGACCCCCATGTTCAGGCTCCCCAGGCTTTCTCGCTCCGGTCCGGGATCCGGCCGAAGATCTGGTTGTCGCAGAAGTGGGTCGGCCCAGCGGACGCCGTGGCGTCGCCGGGCCGGCCCAACTCGTCGTGCCTCGGGCCGGATCAGCCCCAGGTGTTGGCGTTGCTCTTCTCGGTGGCCTGGTAGTTCTCCGCCGAGCTCTGCAGCGCCGCGGCGATCTTCATCAGCGTGGCGTGCAGGTTGGCCGCGGTCTTGTCCCACTCGCGCTGCTTGCGCTGGTAGCCCTCCTGCGCCTCACCCTCCCAGGTGGCGGCGACACGACGGACAGCGGCCTCGACGTCGTCCAGCTGCTGCTTGATACGGCCGGCGGTGTTCTTCACGTCCGTGGACGCGTTGGTGATGGTGGCGTAATTGACGAGAATCGACATCGTCGCTCCCTTTCAGGAAGAAGTCGTGGGAAGTCGGGAAGAGTCGGCTCAGCCGAAGTCGGACATGATCTTGCTGACTTCGGCGTTCTGCTGCTCTTCCGACGCGGTGTAGTTGCTCCGCGTGGAGTCCACGGCTTCCTTGATGTCGTTGAGGATGTCGCTCATCTTCTTGGCGTCCTCGTTCCACCGGTTCTGGAGCTCGTGGTACGACTTGGCCGCCTGGCCCTGCCAGCCCCCCGCGATCTGGCTGATCACGCCGTCGAGACGGCGGATCTCGCCCTGGATCTGACCATTCACGGTGGCGATCTGGCCCGAGAGCCTGGTCAGCTCATCTTCTGTTACCCGAAACTGCCCGGCCATGGTGAACCTTCCCCCATGTCGTTGATGGTCCGGGAAGCCTGTGCCACTCCCCGGATAAGCGTCATATCAGTGAGCGCTGCACACACTCTATCGTCCGTCCGTCACACATCCACAGGTGACGGTTATCAGTTACAGAGTTCACACACATGCGCGACGGCCCTGTGATCGACAACGCCAAGTGCCCTTGCGTCTATGCCCGTTGGGGTCACTGGCTCTGCGGCTGCGCGGCGCTGCCGGTGTCCAGCATCGGTCCCTTGGGGATGAACTCGGCGAACGGCCGCGGAACGGCGGTGGGGCTGACCTTCTCGTATCCCAGGCGGGTTCGGGCCTTGTCCGTCTCGGTCGCCCCGCTCTCCGCCGAGGACGGGGACGAGGCGTCGCCCGTGCCGCTCTTGTCGGCCGCGCTGTCGTTGTTCGACGGCAGCGAGTAGCGCAGGCCGGTGTCGGTCAGCAGGTACGTGGAGCCACCGCCCTCCGCGGCACCGGCGACCTCCTGGAAGAGGAGTCCCGAGCCCGAAGAGACGTACGCGTTCAGGGAGTCGGCGATGACCTTCTTGGGGTACGCGGCGCCGGCCCAGGCGGCGAGCTTCGGCTTCGCGTCCGCTCCGATGCCTCCGCTGAAGACGCTGCACGAGGTGGTACGCGCGGCCTCGGTCGCCGTCGCCGCCGGGTTGGCCTGCCGCGGGACGTCGTGCGGCCAGCCCTTGTCGTCGTAGAAGTACTCGCTGCGGCCGCGGTTGGCCTCGATGATGTCCGAGGTGACGGCCTTGACGGCGGCGACCTCGTCGGTTCCGTACGCCTTGGAGGCGGACGGCGAGTCGAGGAGGAGGGCGGCGACGAACGGCGTGACCAGAGCGATCCGGTCCTTCAGCACGACGTAGTACTGATGCCCCTGCGCCTCTTCCGCCCTGAGCACCCGGCCGACCGTCGTGGCCTCGGCGGGAAGCTGCTGGAGCGTGGTCTGCTCCCCGATGCCCTCCACGGCGGGGAACGAGATCTCACCGCCGGGGTTGAGGGTCTTGAGCCACTCCGTGCTCACCGGCTGCGGCTTGGCCGTCGATCCGATGACGGAGGCGCGCAGTTGCTGCATCTGCGTGGTGTCGAGACCCGCCGAGCCGCCGAGGACGAAGGCGTTGCCCTTGCCGTCGACGAGGTACTCCGCCTTGGTTTTCGTGTCGACGACGTACAGCGCCTCGCGGGCGTCGACCTTCCCCGTGCCGCCGACGGACTTGGCGTCCTCCTCGTCGAGGACGAACACCGCGCGGTCGATGGCGGTGTCGGACCCCTGCGCCGGCTGCTCGCACACCGCCCACGTCTTGGCCTTCTCGGCGTCCTCCGTGGTGGGCAGCCGGTCGGGCGCGTACGGGATGCCGAGCGTCGCCCCGTGCGGGATGCCGCTCTTGTCGATCTCCTTGCCGGGGACCTCGATGACGGTGCCCTTGCCCTTGTCCAGAAGGAGCTTGGCGGAGGCGTAGTTGAGGACCGGGTGCAGCGTCGGCACCTTCTTGCCCTTCGCCACCTCGTCGTCGATGACGACGTAGCGCGTGGTGGAGTCGCTGTCGACGATGATGTGCTGGCCCGGGGTGTCCCACCCCTTGGGCGCCACCGGCTTGAGAACGCCCCAGGCGATGAAGCCGATCACCAGGACGACACCCACCGCCAGGCTGGGCATCACCGTACGGATGGGCCGCGGCGCTCCCTCGTCGGAGCCTCCGGGCGAAGGCGCCAGGAAGGCTGCGACGGTGCGCTTGCGAGCGAACGTATAGGCGGCGAGCTCATCCCGACGCGTTGCCATGGTCCTGGCTCTCCCGTTGTGGTCGTGCGTAAAGGCTGCTTCAGCCGAACAGGCCACCTACTATGCACTGCGCCGCACCACCGTGATCCACCAGGTGCGCCGTCCCCGCCGCATCTTCACAGCTGTGCCGTGTTCGTAGCCCGGCACCTGTGTCGCCCCGTGTTCATCAACGGGTACCGTGACCACTCGCACAACTGACGTGGGCAATTGTGGCCCCAGGCCCCGTCGCCGCGATCCGCGTGGACGGAACCGCACCGACGACGGCCACCACTTCGCGAAAGGGATGTCCCGGGGGATGACCAGCGCTACGAGCACTCGGCGCGGACGCCGCGCACAGCAGCAACCGGGCCGTGGCCGCAGAGCCGCCCCCGCCCCTGCCCCCGCGGCGGCCGGCACCTCCGCGGCGCCGCGCACGCTGCCGCACCCCGGCGGCCTCGGCCCGCTGCGGCTCCAGCAGCTCATCCTGGTCGAGCTGGCGGCGGCCGTCATGCTGGCCGCCTGGGTCACTTCCAAGCCGTGGCTGCTCGCCCCGGCCGGCGCGGTGGCGGCGGTGCTGCTGCTGTTGGCGATCGTGCGCCGGCACCACCGTCCGCTGCCCGAGTGGTTCGAGACGACGCGCGCGCTCAAGCGCCGCCGGCGCGAGGCCAAGCTGCCCGTTCCGCCGGGCACGGACCCGATGCTGGCACCGACCGTGGAGTGCGACCCCGCCCTGCGGACGTACACCTTCGTCTCCCGTGACGACCGTTCGATCGGCATGATCGGTGACGGGTCGTTCCTCACCGCCGTGCTCTTCGTGCAGCCGGCCGACGAGCCGCTGCGCCCCGGGTTCGCCCATCGTCAACTCCCGCTCCAGCTCGTCCAGGACGCCCTGGAGGTCGACGGCATCAGGCTCGCCTCCGCGCAGGTCGTGCAGCACACCCAGCCCGCTCCCGCGCCCCATCTGCCCCAGCAGTCCGTCGCCGCACGGTCGTACGGACCTCTCCAGGCCCAAGCCGGCTCCCCCGCGCTGCGGCTCACCTGGGTCGCGCTCAAGCTCGACCCGGAGCTGTGCCCCGAGGCGGTGGAGGCGCGCGGCGACGGCGTCCCCGGCACCCAGCGGGCGCTGCTGCGCGTCGCGGACCAGCTGGCGAGCCGGCTGGCCGGAGCCGGGTTCCGGGCGACGATCCTGGACGAGAACGAGCTCGTACAGGCCCTCGCCACGTCGAGCTGCCTCAACCCGCGGGCCAACGCCCAGCGCGGGCAGGACGGCCGGCCGGCCCAGCGGCGTACGGTCGAGTCGGTGCGCAGCTGGCGGGTCGACGACCGGTGGCACTCCACGTACTGGATCTCCCGCTGGCCGCAGTTGGGCGACGGCGGTGTCGCGCTGCCGCAGCTCGTCACGCAGTTCACCTCGCTGCCGCTCCTCGCGACGACGTTCAGCATGACCCTGAGCAAGGCGGGCAACCGCGGGATCTCCGTCGCCGGGCACGTGCGCATCACGGGCCGCGGCGAGAACGAACTCGACCAGGTGCGGCGTGACTTGGAGCGCACCGCGAGCGCGGCCAAGGTCGGTCTCGTGCGCCTCGACCGGGAACAGGTCCCCGGAGCACTCGCCACCCTGCCGCTCGGAGGTACCTCCTGATGTCCTACCCCACGCCGACCAGGAACCAGGGGCAGCGCGGCCAGGAGCCCGCCCGCACCCCGGCGCACGTGGCCTCGCCCACCGACACCGGTCTCATCCCGATCATCCGCCCGGAGACGGCCCAGCAGCAACGGCGCATCTTCAGCCCGGGGTTCGGGCTGCGCGGACCGCGTCGCAACCGTCATGTCGTGACCGCCGAGGAGATCGCGGCGATCAGCATGCCGATAGGCGACGACGGCGTCATCATCGGCACGGACACGCAGTCCCAGCCGGCGGTGCTCGGCCTGGCCCGCCCCACCCCTTTCGACGTGGTCGTCGTGGGGGGTCTGTGGATCGCGCAGGTACTGGCGCTGCGTTCGGCCGCGACGGGCGCCCGGGTGGCCGTGGAGACGGGCCGTCCGCAGGCGTGGCAGCAGCTCGCCCAGGCGGCGGGCGGCGGTCAGCAGTGCATGACGGTCTACCCGGTGGGCCGGGTGCCCGCGCAGGGTCCTTCGGTGTCCAGCCCGGTGGTGCTCATCCGCGACTGCGGTGTGCGTCCGCCGCGCGGGCGGGTCACCTCGCTGCCGTGGCAGGCCGTGGTGACGGTGCTGCCGTTCGTCGGGGAGCACGCGCCGCGCTGGCTCGCGCAGGCGCAGCTGGTCGGCATCCAGCGCATCTCGCCGCAGGAGACGGACGTCGTACGGGAGACGCTCGGGATTCCGGCGGAGCACCTGGAGATGCTGCCGACGCTGTCCGACAACGTCGCCCTGTGGTGCACGCGCAAGCATCGCAAGTACGTCATGACGGAGCCCACGGACGCGGAGACGGGCCTGCTCGGCATGGCCCGCCGCCTGGACTGAGGGCACGCGCCGGGCGTCGTGGAGGGGCGTGCAGCGGGCGGGCCGGCGGGGGAACCCGAAGCCGGTCCGCACGCAAGGGCGCTTTTCCGTACCGTGGGGCGAAAGATTAGTCTTCTGGTGATGCGGTGAACGTCGCAGCCGCGTAGGAACGCGCCACCCCATCCGCCCGACCGCGACGACGCCAGCAGCAGTTGCTGACCAGGAGGCAAAGCAGTGAACAGGGATCGGTCCGAGTACCACGGCGACGGCCAGTCCTCGGACGGGGACGACCGCGAGCTGGACCTCACCGGCGAGTTCGAAATCGTCTACGAGCCTCCTGCCTGGTACGACCAGAGCACGCGGGGTGGCTCCGCGCCGGGTGGCCAGGGCGACGCCGGCCCCGTGTCCCCGCCGCCGCCCACCGGACCGCCGCTGGGTCAGGGCGGCCCGGGCCAGCAGGGGCCGCCCGCCCCGCAGGGCCCGGCGCCCGCGCAGCCGTTCGCGCAGGGAGCGCCGCAGGCGGACCAGTACGGCACGGGTGGATACGGTTTTCCGCAGCAGCAGGGGCCCGGCGCGCCCCAGCAGGCCGGCGGTTACGGCTACCCGCAGCAGGCCGCGCCGGGCGGGTACGGATACCCCCAGCAGCCCCCGCAGCAACAGCACGCACAGCAGCCCGTACAGCAGCAACCCGCGCCCCAGCAGCCCGTACAGCAGCAGTCCGCGCCGCAGCAGCCCGCGCCCCCGCAGGCCGCCGCCCAGCAGTCCGCGCCCGGCGCACCGGTTCCCGGCCAGGACACGTCCGGCGGTTACGGGTACCCGCAGCAGCAGGCGCCGGCCCAGCAGCCTCCGGCCGCGGCGCCCCAGGCGCAGGCCCCGGCGCCCGCCCCGGCGCCCGGGTTCCCCGTGCTGCGCCCGGTCTCCGACGACGCGCAGGACAACGCGCCCCAGGCTGCGGCCCCCGAGGCGGGCGACGAGCGGGAACAGCAGGCGGAGCCCGCCCCGCAGGCCCCGCAGCTGAACTACGCCGCGGCCGACGCCGAGGCCGCGGCGCTCTTCGGCAGCCCGGACGACGACGAAGAGGCGGCCGAGGAGCCCGGCGGCGAGGCCGAGGCCCCGTCCGCCGAAGTGGCCGCAGAGGCCGACGGAGCCCCCGCCGCGGGCGACAGCGACGGCGAGGCCGCCGCCGAACCCGAGCCCGAGGCCGCCCAGCCGGCGCCCGCCGTGTCCCAGCCGCAGCCGGTGGCGCAGGCCCAGCCGCAGGGCGCGCCGGAACTGCCCCCGCTGCCCCAGGGCTACCAGCCCGCGGCGCAGCCGCCCGCGCAGCCCGCACACCCCGCGCAGGGCGTGCCGCAGCAGCCCGTGCCGGACGGGTACGGCTACCCCCAGCAGCCGGTCCAGGCCGTGCCCGCGCAGGGTCAGCAGCCGGACCAGCAGGCCGCCGCGGCCGGTTACGGCTACCCGCAGCCGTTCCCCCAGCAGCACCAGCCGCAGTACCAGACGCCTCCGCAGGGCACGTTCGGCGCGGCCCAGCCGCTGCCGCAGCAGCAGCCCGTACCGCAGCAGCACCCCGGCCACCCCGCGCAGGGCGGGCCGGGCGCACCCGGCTACCCGCAGCAGCCGCACCCGCAGGCCGCGCAGCCGCAGCCGCAGCCCGTGCAGCAGCCGCAGCAGGGACACCCGCAGGGCGCGCAGGCGCAGCCGCCGCAGCAGCAGCCCGGCTACAACTACCCGCCGCAGCAAGCGGGTTACGGCTACCCGCAGGCGGCTCAGCCCGCGCCCCAGCAGCAGCAGCAGCCGCAGGCCCCGTACCAGCAGCAGCCGCAGACCCAGCAGCCCCAGTACCAGCAGCACCCGCAGCAGCAGGCGCCCCAGCAGCAGCCCCCGTCCGCGCCGAGCGGTTACGGCTCCCAGGGCTGGACCGCCCCCACGGGCCCGCAGGCGGGCGCTCCCCAGCAGCAGGCCGCGCCCGGTACGCCGCTGGGTTACAACGCGGCCGTCGAGCTCTCCTCCGACCGGCTGCTGCGCAACCAGCCCAAGGCCCGTAAGAACAACTCGGGTCCGTCCCGCTTCAAGCTCGGCGCGAAGAAGGAAGAGGAGGAGCGGCAGCGCAAGCTGGCGCTCATCCGCACGCCGGTGATGTCGTGCTACCGGATCGCGGTGATCAGCCTCAAGGGCGGCGTCGGCAAGACGACGACGACCATGTCGCTCGGCGCGACGCTGGCCTCCGAGCGCCAGGACAAGATCCTCGCGATCGACGCCAACCCGGACGCCGGCACGCTCGGCCGCCGCGTGCGGCGCGAGACCGGCGCGACCATCCGCGACCTGGTGCAGGCGATCCCGCAGCTGAACAGCTACATGGACATCCGCCGCTTCACCTCGCAGGCGCCGTCCGGTCTCGAGATCATCGCCAACGACGTGGACCCGGCGGTCTCCACGACGTTCAACGACCAGGACTACCGCAGCGCCCTCGACGTGCTCGGCAGGCAGTACCCGATCATCCTCACCGACTCGGGCACCGGTCTGCTCTACAGCGCGATGCGCGGGGTCCTCGACCTCGCCGACCAGCTCATCATCATCTCCACGCCGTCCGTGGACGGTGCGAGCAGCGCGTCGACGACCCTCGACTGGCTCTCCGCGAACGGCTTCGCCGACCTGGTGCAGCGGTCGCTCACGGTGATCTCCGGGGTCCGCGAGACGGGCAAGATGATCAAGGTGGACGACATCGTGGCGCACTTCGAGACGCGCTGCCGCGGTGTCGTCGTGGTGCCCTTCGACGAGCACCTGGCGGCGGGCGCCGAGGTCGACCTGAACATGATGCGCCCCAAGACCCGCGAGGCGTACTTCCACCTCTCCGCCCTCGTCGCCGAGGACATCGCCCGCACCCAGCAGGGCCAGGGGTTCGCACCGCAGCAACAGGGCCTCCCGCAGCAGCAGATCCCGCAGCAGCAGCCCCCGCAGGGTTACGCGCCCCAGCAGCACCCCGGCGCCGCTCCCCCGCCCGGCCAGGGCTGGCAGCAGCCGGGCCAGCAGCAGCCGCCGCAGGGCCAGGGCTGGCAGCAGCAGCCGGCTCAGCCGCAGAACCCGCAGCAGCCCGGTCCCGGCTGGACGCAGTAGTACCGGCCGGTCGTCCCTCGTGCGGGTGAGTACTACAAGGTGATCGTGTGCGGGGCACACGGGGTCGGCCTAAGATGCCCGGACGACGTCCTGCCCGTTGCCGAAAGGGAGTTGCACTGATGGGGAGCGCACAGGAGAAGGAAGAGCTGTACGCCCTCGACATCTCTGGCGTCGAGTGGCACAGCGCCCCCGGCACGAGCGAGCACGAGGAGCGGGTCGAGATCGCGTACCTGCCCGAGGGGGCCGTCGCGATGAGGTCGTCCGTGGACCCGGACACGGTCCTGCGCTACACGGAGGCGGAGTGGCGTGCGTTCGTGCTCGGCGCGCGCGACGGCGAGTTCGATCTGACCTAGGCCCGCCGCCGAGACCGTGACAGCACCGCGCCCCGCCGGACAGGATCCGGCGGGGCGCGGTCGTGCGTACGGGCGGTGTCAGCGGCGGTTCCTGCCGACCAGGTGGGCGAGGCCCCAGGCGGCCGCCGCGGCGAGCACGAGGCCGCCCAGGCTGATCAGCGGGTTGCCGGTCTCGGCGCCCCACCACGACTTGGCGGGGATGAGGGCGTCGGCCTGCATCATGTTCCGGAAGCCGTACCATCCGCCGGCGTCCAGGGTCACGAACACCACGGCGTTCGTGAAGCCGAAGAAGGTGCCGAGCGCGGCCACGACAGCCCCGCTGATGTGCGCTCCGGTGCTCCGGTGGCCCACCAGACCGACCAGTGTGCCGACGGCGGCTCCGTTGACCAGGGCGTGCAGCAGGTACAGGGCGTAGACGGTGTTCGGCGACTGGTCCTTGTACGTGGCGTAGACGACGCCTCCGTACACGAGGGAGATGACCACCGAGGCGAAGAAGCCGAGGAAGAACGCTCCGACCGGGCTTCCCGACCTCGGCCGCGGCCCGTAGGGCGCCTGCGGGTGGGCCGGCTGCGCCGGGAACTGCCCCGGAAACTGCCCCGGGCCGGCCTGCGGCGCGCCGAACCCCTGCGGGGGCCCGGGCGGCTGCTGGGGTACGGGTGGCTGGTGGCCCGGGTTGTACTGGGGCTGCCAGGGCTGGCTCATGAAGGGGTCCCCCGGTAAGCAGAAGCTGGAGCTGCCCAAATTACCGTACGGCCCCACCCGCGCCCCGGGCGCGACCGCGGTCTCCGCCATACCCTCACCAGGGAGGCGGCAAGGGTGTAGACCAATGAGGGGACGCGGGGTGTCCGCGACACGCGCGCGGCGCCGTCGGCGGCGGCATTCCCGCAGTACACACGGGGTTTTGGCATCGTTGACTCGGCCGGAACAGCGCTGGTACACCTTCGCATAACGAGCTGGACACCAGTGGTCAACACGCCTTCTCCGTGCGAGTGATGACGCGAGGTCAAACGTCCATGGAAAACACCACAGTTCCGCCCTCCCCCCACCACCTGCCCCGAGCCCTCACCCTGCTCGCGGTCGGCGCCACCGCGCTGGCCCTGACCGCCGCGGCCGCGACCCCGCTGAATCCCGCACCGCGGCAGGCGCGGGCGGACGGGCAGCGGACGCTGACCGTAGCGGTCTCGCAGAGCGTCGACTCCCTCAGCCCGTTCCTGGCCCAGCGCCTGGTCTCCACCACCGTCCACCGGCTGATCTATGAGAACCTGACGAACTACTCCGCCAAGGACAACCGCGCCATCCCGGGCCTGGCCACCAAGTGGGAGGCGTCCCCGGACAAGCTGACGTGGACGTACACCATCCGGGAGAACTCCAGGTGGTCGGACGGCGAGCGGGCCACCGCCGAGGACGCCGCCTGGACGTTCAACACGATGATGACCGACGAGGGCGCGGCCACCGCCAACGGCAGCTTCGTCGCGAACTTCAGGAAGGTCACCGCGCCCAGCCCCACCGAGCTGGTGGTCGAGCTGAAGAAGCCGCAGGCCACCATGGCCGCGCTGGACGTGCCGATCCTCCCGAAGCACGTGTGGGAGAAGGTGGGGGACTTCTCGAAGTTCAACAACGACAAGCAGTTCCCCGTCGTCGGCAACGGGCCCTTCGTCCTGACGGACTACAAGGTCGACCAGTACGTCAAGTTCAAGCCGAACCGGAAGTTCTGGCGCGGCGCTCCGAAGTTCGACGAGCTGGTCCTGAAGTACTACAAGGACGGTGACGCCGCCGTCGCCGCCCTCCAGAAGGGCGAGGTGTCGTTCGCGTCCAACCTCACCCCGGCGCAGGCGGCGTCCCTCGCCAAGGCCGAGAACATCAAGGTGAACGACGCTCCCGGCCGCCGCTTCTACGCCCTGGCCACCAACCCGGGCGCGAGGGCGAAGAACGGGAAGAAGTTCGGCGACGGCCATCCGGCGCTGCTGAACCCCAAGGTCCGCAGGGCCCTCTTCGCCGCCACCGACCGCGAGACGATCATCGACAAGGTGTTCCAGGGGCACGCCGTCGAGGGCGAGGGGTACATCCCGCCGCGCTTCCCGGCGTACCACTGGAAGCCGTCCGCCGAGCAGAAGATCGCGTACGACCCGGCCGCGGCGGGCAAGCTGCTCGACGAGGCCGGCTACCGGAAGAACGGCGCGGGCAAGCGCGTCGGCAAGGACGGCAAGCCGCTCGACTTCCGCATCCTGTGCCACGCCACCGACCCGAACGACAAGGCCATCGGCAAGTACTTGCAGGAGTGGTGGGGCGACCTGGGCATCGGGCTGAAGGTCGACTGCCTGGACAACGTCTCGGACCCCTGGCTGGCCGGCGAGTACGACCTGGCCTTCGACGGCTGGTCCGTCAACCCCGACCCGGACTTCGTCCTGTCCATCCACACGTGTGCCGCGCTGCCCTCCACACCGAAGGACACGGGCGCGACGGACAACTTCATCTGCGACAAGAAGTTCGACGAGCTCTACGCGCAGCAGACGGCGGAGTACGACCAGGCGAAGCGCGCCGATCTCGTGAAACAGATGCAGTCGCGGCTTTACGACACCGGATACATGAATGTCATGGCGTATCCGAACGCGGTCGAGGCGTACCGTACCGACCAGATCAGGGCGATCACGACAATGCCCGAGTCCGGCGGCAATCTGTGGGGCCAGGACGGCTACTGGAGCTGGTGGTCGGCCGTGCCCGCGGAGGCGGACGACACCTCCGGCGGGAGCGGTTCCTCCACCGGCCTGGTCGTCGGCATCGCCGTCGCGGTGGTCCTCGCCGGCGGGCTCGTGGTCTTCGTCGCCATGCGCCGCCGCTCCACCGCGGAAGACCGTGAGTAGTACATGAGCACTGCAAGCACCACCCCCCTCGCGGAGGGTGCGGCCGACGGTCCGGTCCCGGT
This sequence comes from Streptomyces sp. NPDC054887, assembly GCF_053610585.1. Lineage (NCBI taxonomy): Bacteria > Bacillati > Actinomycetota > Actinomycetes > Kitasatosporales > Streptomycetaceae > Streptomyces > Streptomyces sp. NPDC054887. The sequence continues at coordinate 52,938 of NZ_JBSGYQ010000046.1, forward strand.
GAAGACCGGGCCGTCCGGCCCCCGCGCCCGCTCCGCCCGTGCCTATCTGCTGTACGTCGCGGGGAAGCTCGGCGGCGCGGCCGTCTCGCTCTTCGCCGTACTCGTCACCAGCTTCTTCCTCTTCCGGATCATCCCCGGCGACCCGGTGCGCACCATGACGCACGGCCGTCAGGTGTCCGCCGAGCAACTCGCCTCTTTACGGCGGCAGTTCGGCCTGGACCTGCCGGTGTGGCAGCAGTTCACGGAGTACTGCGCCAAGGCGCTGAGCGGCGATCTCGGCACCTCGTACCAGTTCCACGCACCGGTCGGCGAGCTGATCGCGGAGAAGCTGCCCGCGACACTGCTGCTGACCGGTGTCGCCGTCGTCGTCTACTCCGTGCTGGGGCTGTGGCTCGGCACCCGCTCCGCGTGGCGTCACGGCCGGCTCGGCGACAGGATCAACACGGGCGTGGCCCTCACCCTGTGGTCGGTGCCGTCGTTCTGGCTCGGGCTGCTGCTGATCATCACCTTCGCGGTGGGCATCGGCCCGATCCCCGGCATGTTCCCGACCGGCGGCATGGAGACGGGCGGCGAGACCGGCTTCGCGTACGTCGCCGACGTGGCGCACCACATGGTGCTGCCCGTGGTCACCCTGGTCGCGGTCGGGTACGCGCAGACGCTGCTGGTCATGCGGGCCTCGCTGCTGGACGAGATGGGCAGCGACTACCTGACGACGGCGCGGGCGAAGGGGCTGCGGGACGACCTGGTGCGCCGCCACCACGCCGTGCCGAACGCCCTGCTGCCCACGGTCACCATGGTCTTCATCAACCTCGGCCATGTGGCGGCCGGGTCCATCCTCGTCGAGACGGTCTTCTCCTGGCCGGGGCTCGGCGGTCTCTTCTACCAGGCGCTGAGCGTGCCCGACCTGCCGCTGGTGCAGGGGCTGTTCGTCGTCTTCGCCGGAGCGATGATCCTGATGAACCTCCTCGCCGACCTGCTCTATCCGCTGCTCGATCCCCGGGTGGGCCGATGACTTCCCCTACGACCGCCGCGCAGAGCGCCTCGTCCCTCGCCTGGGCACGGCGGCGCGGGTCCGTGGCCCGCTTCTGGCGTGCGTACCGTACGCACCGGGCCGGCCTCCTCGGCCTCGGCGCCCTGGCGGTGATCGCCCTGGTGGCGCTGGCCGCGCCGCTGCTCGTCGGCGGTGACGTGCAGAGTGTGACGCACGCTCCCGGGGCGGCGCTGGAGGCGCCGAGCGGCGCGTTCCCGCTCGGCACCGACCAGTTCGGCCGCTCGCTGCTCGGACTGCTGGTCTGGGGCGCGCGGATCTCGCTGACGGTCGGGCTGATGGCGGCGGCGCTCTCCGTCGCCATCGGCACGCTCGTGGGCATCCTGGCGGGGCACTTCGGCGGCTGGTTCGCGACCGTGACCATGCGGATCACCGACTGGTTCCTGGTGATGCCGACGCTGGTCCTCGCGATCGTGCTGGCCACGGTGATGTCGCGCAGCGTGTGGACGGTGATCCTGGCGATCGGCGTCACGAGCTGGCCGACCACGGCCCGCCTCGTGCGGGCGCAGACCCTGGCCGTGGAGTCCCGTCCGTACATCGAACGGGCGACGGCGCTCGGCGGCGGCCACGGGCACATCATGAGCCGCCACGTCCTGCCGAACGTCATGCCCCTGGTTCTCGCCCAGACCACCCTCGGCATCTCGAACGCCATTCTGACCGAGGCGACGCTCGCCTTCCTCGGCCTCGGCGACCCGGACGTCGTCTCGTGGGGCGGCATGCTCCAGGACGCGCGGGAGGCGGGCGCGGTCTCCTCCGGGCACTGGTGGTACCTGGCGCCGCCCGGCATCGCCATCGCGGTCGTCGCGCTGGCGTTCACGCTGTGCGGGCGCGCCGTGGAGTCCGTACTGAATCCCAAGCTGGGAGTGTCGAGCCGATGAGCACACAGGGCCCGTTGCTGGAAGTGAGGGACCTGCACGTGACGTACGGCGCCGGGACGCGCGCCGTACGCGGCGTGGACCTGACGCTGTCCGCCGGGCAGAAGCTCGGCATCGCCGGCGAGTCCGGCTGCGGCAAGTCGACGCTGGCGCTGGCGCTGCTGCGGCTGCTGCCCGCGTCGGCGACGCTCGGCGGGCAGATCCTCCTCGACGGCGAGGACGTGCTCACCATGAAGTGGGGGCGGCTGCGGGCCGTGCGGTGGGCGGGGGCCTCGATCGTCTTCCAGGGCGCCATGCACTCGCTGAACGCGGTGCACCGCGTCGGGGAGCAGATCGCGGAGCCGGTGCTGCTGCACGGCGGGGCGACGGCGGCGGCCGCGCGGCGACGGGCCGGCGACCTGCTGGAGCAGGTGGGGCTGCCGGCGGGGCGCGCCGACGCGTATCCGCACGAGCTGTCCGGCGGGCAGCGGCAGCGTGTGATGATCGCGATGGCGCTGGCGTGCGACCCCCGGCTGATCGTCGCGGACGAGCCGACGACGGCGCTCGACGTGATGATCCAGGCACAGATCCTGCGGCTGATCGAGCAGTTGGTGGCCGACAAGGACATCAGCCTGCTGATGATCAGTCACGACCTGTCGGTGCTCGCCGACACGTGCGACCGGCTCGCCGTGATGTACGCCGGGAGGGTCGTCGAGGAGGGCCCGGCGGACGAGGTCTTCACGGACGCGCGGCATCCGTACGGCCTGGCCCTGTCGGCCGCGTTCCCCCGCATCGGCGACCCGGCCTCCCGCCGGTCACCGCGCGGCCTGCCCGGTGACCCCCCGGACCCGTCGGCGCTCCCGCCCGGCTGCACGTTCCACCCCCGGTGCCCGGTCGCCCTGGAGGAGTGCGGCACGCAGGACCAGGCGCTGCGGGAGGCGGGGACGGACCGCCGGGCGGCGTGCGTACGGGTGGGGGCGGCCGTCCCGCCCCAGTCCCCGGTCGCGGAACCGGCCCCGCACAGCTGACCACCGCCCGTACTCCCCCGGAGCCAGCCATGAGCACCAGCACCAGCACCGACGCCGGCCCCCTGCTCTCCGCCGCCGGACTGCACGTCGCCTTCCCTGGACGGGGCGGCGCGGCGGACGCGCGGGCCGTCGACGGTGTCGACCTCGACATCCGCCCCGGCGAGATCGTCGCCCTGGTCGGCGAGTCCGGCTGCGGCAAGACGACGCTCGCCCGCTCACTCCTGGGCCTCGTACCGCCCACCTCCGGCCGCGTCGCGTTCGGCGGGGCGCCCCTCGACTACGGCTCGCGCGCCCTCAAGGCGTACCGCAAGCGCGTGCAACTGGTGCTCCAGGACCCGAGCGGCTCGCTCAATCCGCGCCACACGGTGTACGACGCGGTGGCGGAGGGGCTGCGCATCCACGGTTGTGCCGGTGACGAGCGCGACGCCGTCGCCGGGGCGCTCTCCCGCGCCGGGCTGCGGCCCCCCGAGCGCTTCTTCCTGCGCTACCCGCACGAGCTCTCCGGCGGGCAGCGCCAGCGCGTCGTCATCGCCGGCGCGCTCGTGCTGGAACCCGAACTCATCGTCGCCGACGAGCCGGTGGCCTCGCTGGACGCCTCCGTACGGGGCGAGATCCTGTCCCTGCTCCTGTCGCTGCGCGACGAACTGGGCCTCTCCGCACTGGTGGTGACGCACGACCTCGGCCTCGCCTGGAACATCGCGGACCGCGTCGCGGTGATGTACCTCGGCCGGATCGTCGAGACGGGCCCGGCGGAACAAGTGCTGACCGCCCCTCAGCATCCGTACACACAGGCCCTGTTGTCGGTACTTCCGGAGTCGCGGGAAGCACCCGTCGTCCTCAGCGGCGAGCCCCCGGACCCGTCCCGCGTTCCCGGCGGCTGCCGTTTCCACGCCCGGTGCCAGGTCCTCGCCTCGGGTGACGCCGAGCGGGCGGGCGTGGCCGCGGACTGCCGTACGACGCTCCTGCCGGTCCTGACCGGAGGCCGGGAGGCGCAGGTCGCCTGCCACTGGGCGGCGGCCCGCGTCGCGGGGAAGGAGGCGGCCGACGCCTGAGCCGGGCGACCGGTGACGGGTGACGGGTCGGGCGCGACCCTAGGGAGTGGTCCGCGCGGCCCGGACCTCGTACGCCTCGATCAGCTCGCTCGACCGCTTCACGTCCGCCCCTATGGCTTCGAGCAGCGCCTCGATCGACTCGAACCGCTCCTGCCCGCGCACGTACGCGAGGAAGTCGACGGCGACGTGCAGTCCGTACAGGTCGAGACCGACCCGGTCGATGGCGTACGCCTCGACCGTCCGCTCGGTGCCGTCGAACTGCGGGTTCGTGCCGACCGAGATCGCGGCGGGCATCCGCTCGCCCTCGACGGTCAGCCAGCCCGCGTACACCCCGTCGGCGGGGATCGCGGTGTGCGGCAGCGTCTCGACGTTCGCCGTCGGGTAACCGAGTTCACGGCCGCGCTGCGCCCCGCGCACCACGACGCCCTCGACGCGGTGCGGCCGGCCGAGGATCTCCGCCGCGCCCTCGACGTCGCCCTCGGCGACGAGCCGCCGGGTGAGCGTGGAGGAGAACGGCTCGCCGCCGCCCGCCGTGCCCCGCACGTACAGGTCGACGACCTCGACCTCGTAGTCGTACGTCTGCCCGAGCTCGGCCAGGAAGGCCACGTTCCCGGCCGCCCGGTGCCCGAAGCGGAAGTTGGGCCCTTCGATGACCGCACGCGCGTGCAACTTGTCGACCAGCACCTTCACGATGAAGTCGGCCGGCGAGAGCTTCGAGAACTCCTGGGTGAACGGCAGGATCAGCACCGCGTCCACGCCCAGTTCCGCCATGAGCTCCGCCCGGCGGTGGTGTGGGGCGAGCAGCGGGGGGTGGCTGCCGGGCCGCACGACCTCGCTCGGGTGCGGGTCGAACGTGACGACGACCGACGGCACGCCCAGCTCACGGGCGCGCTCGACCGCGCGTCCGATGATCAGCTGGTGCCCGCGGTGTACGCCGTCGTAGGAGCCGATGGTGACGACGCTGCGTCCCCAGTCCTGGGGGATGTCCTCCAAGCCACGCCAGCGCTGCACTGTGACCGCTCTCCTCGTCCGCACTCGAACCTGATTCCGCAGGTCTAAGACTGCCATGCCCACGCGGTACGGCTCGCATCGGCATCGCGCGGCCCGGACCGGCGACGCCACGGCGGCTCCGGGCCCACGACGGCCGGCGCCGGGGGACGCACGGCGAAAGCGCCCCCCGGACACCCGCCGTTCACTCCGAGCGCCCGCCCGAAGGGGTGAATCGGCGGGCCCGGGCTGGAAAGACCCCCTGGTGAGGGGGATCGTCGAGCGGGCGGCCCGAGGGCCCCCCCGCAGAAGGTGGGCCGGAATGCCCCGGGGTCGAAGTCGCAGAAATCCCAGGGAAAAGGCGTTACACCGGTATAATAAGAGAGAGCCCGGAAAACCGGACCGCGCCCCAAT
>NZ_JBSGYQ010000047.1:0-57393 GCF_053610585.1 Streptomyces sp. NPDC054887
GGCCCGAGGGCCGCCCGCTCGACGGTGGACCGTACGGCCCGGCGAGCTCAGCCGAAGACGGCCAGGCTCTTCGCCTTGCCCCGGTTCTCCTCGACGAGCGCCAGGAACCGGTCCCCGGGCCCGAAGACCGCCACCGGGCTGGTGTCGTAGGCCGGCATGTCGAGCCGTACGCCGTTGGTCACCAGGCCCGCGCGCCGCTCGTCGACGTCCCACCGGGCGAACGCGGCGGCCGCCGCGTCGGCGATCGGCATGACCGTGAGCTCCTCCTGGAGCTGCTCCAGCGTCTTCGCGGCGTCCAGCCCGTACGGGCCGACCCGGGTGCGGCGCAGCGCGGTCAGGTGGCCGCCGACGCCCAGGCCCGCGCCGAGGTCGCGCGCGAGGGCCCGGATGTACGTACCGGAGGAGCAGACCACGGAGACGACGAGGTCGACGACGGGCGTCCCGTCCTCGGCCACCGCCTCGCGCACGTCGTAGACCTGGAAGGACGAGACGGTCACCGGCCGGGCCGGGATCTCGAACTCCTCGCCCTCGCGCACCCGCGAGTACGACCGCTTGCCGTCGATCTTGATGGCGCTGACCTTGGACGGCACCTGCATGATGGCGCCGGTCAGCTCGGCCACACCGGCGTCGATGCCCTCCCTGGTCACACCGGAGGCGTCGGCGGACGCGGTGATCTCGCCCTCCGCGTCGTCGGTGACCGTGGTCTGGCCGAGCCGGATCGTACCGAGGTACTCCTTCTCGGTCAGGGCGAGGTGTCCGAGGAGCTTCGTCGCCTTCTCCACGCCGAGGACGAGGACGCCCGTCGCCATGGGGTCGAGCGTCCCCGCGTGCCCGACGCGGCGGGTCTTGGCGATCCCCCGCATCTTGGCCACGACGTCGTGCGAAGTGAAGCCGGACGGCTTGTCGACGATGACAAGGCCGTCCGGCGTCGTGGTGGTGCGCTTGTTCATTCCGCGGTTTCGCCCTCGTCCTCGGCTGCGTCGTCGTCCTCGGGCTTGCGGTACGGGTCGGCCTCGCCGGCGTACGTCTTGCCCGTGGACACCTGGCGCACCTCGGCGTCCTTGGCGCGCGCCTTGTCGAGGAGGTCCTCGATGGTGCGCGCGTTGTCCGGCAGCGCGTCCGCGACGAAGGCGAGCGACGGCGTGTGGCGCACGCCGGTCTGACGCCCGACCTCGGAACGCAGCACCCCCTTGGCGCTCTCCAGCGCGGCGGCCGAGGCGGCGCGCGCTTCGTCGTCGCCGTAGACCGTGTAGAAGACCGTGGCCTCCCGCAGGTCACCGGTGACCCGGGCGTCCGTGATGGTCACGAACCCCAGTCGCGGATCCTTGATTCGCCGGTCCAGGGTCTCCGCGACCACGACCTGGATGCGATCGGCCAGCTTGCGGGCCCGCGCTTTGTCGGTCACCGGTCCGTCTCCTCTTTCTGCTGCTGCTGAACTTCAGTACTTCAGTCTTCATCACCGTGCAGCCGCCGTCGTACCGACAGCAGCTCCACCTCGGGCCGGGCGGCGACCATGCGCTCGCACCGGTCCAGTACCTCCGAGAGGTGCCCCGTGTCCCCCGATACCACCGCCAGGCCGATCTCGACCCTGCGGTAGACGTCCTGATCGCCGACTTCCGCGACGCTCACCGCGAACCTGCGATGGAGTTCGGCGACGATCGGGCGTACCACGGAGCGCTTCTCCTTCAGCGACCGTACGTCGCCGAGGAGCAGGTCGAAGGAGAGTGTCCCCACATACATGTGTGTCCGGATGTCCCGCCGGTTCGGGGTCGTGCCCCGCCAACCGCTTGGCAGGGACACAAGAACCGTACACGCAACGGCCGGGGCCGCTCGACGGAAATAACATCACCCCCGCGGCCCCCCCCCAGCCCAGCGGGGCAAAACCGCGGGCCCCCCCCACCCGTTGGGCTGCCACACAACACCCCTACCCCCCCGGGCGGGGGCCGCCCCCGGTAAATAACTCCCGCCGCGCGCCCCCGACACTGCACTGCGTGCCTACACGGCTCAGCCGCGCGGCTTCTCGCGCATCTCGTACGTCGCGATGACGTCGTCGACCTTGATGTCGTTGAAGTTTCCGAGGTTGATACCGCCCTCGAAGCCTTCGCGGATCTCGGTGACGTCGTCCTTGAAGCGACGCAGACCCTGGATGTTGAGGTCCTCGGCGACGACCTTGCCGTCGCGGATGAGGCGCGCCTTGGTGTTGCGCTTGACCTCTCCGGAGCGGACGAGAACACCGGCGATGTTGCCCAGCTTGGACGAGCGGAAGATCTCGCGGATCTCCGCCGTGCCGAGCTCGACCTCTTCGTACTCCGGCTTGAGCATGCCCTTGAGGGCCGCTTCGATCTCTTCGATCGCCTGGTAGATGACCGAGTAGTACCGGACGTCGACGCCCTCGCGGTCCGCCATCTGCGCGGCGCGGCCGGCAGCTCGGACGTTGAAGCCGATGACGATGGCGTCGGAGCCCATCGCCAGGTCGATGTCGGACTCGGTGACCGCACCCACACCGCGGTGCAGGACCCGGATCTCCACCTCTTCGCCGACGTCGAGCTGGAGCAGCGAGGACTCGAGAGCCTCCACCGAACCGGACGCGTCGCCCTTGATGATGATGTTGAGGTCCTGGACCAGACCGGCCTTGAGCACCTTGTCGAGGTCCTCGAGGGACACCCGGCGGGTGCGCTTGGCGAAGGCGGCGTTGCGCTCACGCGCAGCACGCTTCTCGGCGATCTGGCGGGCCGTACGGTCCTCGTCGACGACCAGGAAGTTGTCGCCGGCGCCGGGGACGTTGGTGAGACCCAGGACCAGGACGGGGGTCGACGGACCCGCTTCCTCGACGTTGTTGCCGTTGTCGTCGAGCATGGCGCGGACTCGGCCGTACGCGTCACCGGCGACCATCGTGTCGCCGACGCGGAGCGTTCCGCGCTGGACGAGCACGGTGGCGACGGCGCCGCGGCCCTTGTCGAGGTGGGCCTCGATCGCGATGCCCTGTGCGTCCATCTCGGCGTTCGCCCGGAGGTCGAGCGACGCGTCGGCGGTGAGGATGACCGCTTCGAGGAGTTCCTCGATGTGGAGACCCTGGCGCGCGGAGATGTCGACGAACATCGTGTCGCCGCCGTACTCCTCGGCCACCAGACCGAACTCGGTGAGCTGACCGCGCACCTTGGTCGGGTCGGCGCCCTCGACGTCGATCTTGTTGACCGCGACCACGATCGGCACACCGGCGGCCTTGGCGTGGTTCAGCGCCTCGATCGTCTGCGGCATCACACCGTCGTTCGCCGCGACCACGAGGATCGCGATGTCGGTGGACTTCGCACCACGGGCACGCATGGCGGTGAACGCCTCGTGACCGGGGGTGTCGATGAAGGTGATGGCGCGCTCTTCACCGTTGACCTCGGTGGCGACCTGGTACGCACCGATGTGCTGCGTGATGCCACCGGCCTCGCCCGCGACGACGTTCGTCTTGCGAATGGCGTCGAGGAGTCGGGTCTTTCCGTGGTCGACGTGACCCATGACGGTCACGACCGGCGGACGGGAGACGAGCATGTCCTCGCCGCCCTCGTCCTCGCCGAACTCGATGGAGAACGACTCGAGGAGCTCGCGGTCCTCCTCCTCCGGGCTGACGATCTCCAGGATGAAGTTCATCTCTTCGGCGAGGAGCTTCAGCGTCTCGTCGGAGACGGACTGCGTGGCAGTGACCATCTCGCCGAGGTTCATCATCACGCCGACGAGCGACGCCGGGTTGGCGTTGATCTTCTCGGCGAAGTCGGTGAGCGAGGCACCGCGCGACAGGCGGACGGTCTGTCCGTTGCCGCGAGGCAGCATCACGCCGCCCACGGACGGGGCCTGCATGGCCTCGTACTCCTGGCGCCTCTGCCGCTTCGACTTGCGACCGCGACGCGCGGGACCACCGGGACGGCCGAACGCGCCCTGCGTGCCACCACGGGCACCGGGACCGCCGGGACGTCCACCGAAGCCGGGACGACCGCCGAAGCCGCCGCCACCACCGGGACGGCCCGCGCCGCCACCGCCGCCGGGACCACCGGGACGGCCGGCGAAGCCGCCGCCGCCACCACCGGGACCGGCCGGACGGCCGGCGAAGCCGCCGCCGCCGGGACGACCGCCACCGCCCGGACGGCCACCGGGGCCGCCGGGACCGCGGCCACCGCCGCCGGGACCGCCACCGGGACGGGGGGTGCCCGCCGCGGGACGCTGCGGCATCATGCCGGGGTTAGGACGGTTGCCACCGGGGGCACCGCCCGGACGCGGGGCGCCGCCCTGCGGACGGGGCATGCCGCCCGGGGTCGGGCGGGCGCCGCCCTGGCCCTGGGGACGCGGAGCGCCGCCGGGAGCACCCTGCGGACGCGGGGCGCCACCGGGGGCACCGGCGCCGCCGGGACGCGGGGCGCCACCCGGACGGGGCGTCTGCGGACGCGCCATGCCGGTGGAGCCACCAGAGGTGAAGGGGTTGTTGCCCGGACGCGGACCCGCGGGACGGGCGCCTCCGGGACGGGGGGCCTGCTGGCCGCCGGGACGGGCGGGACGCTCGCCACCACGGCGGTCGTCGCGCTGGCCGCCGTCACGCTGACCGCCGTCGCGCTGACCGGCCGGGGCCGGACGGGCGGGACGGGGACCGGGCGTGGCACCCGCGGGACGCGGGGCCTGCGGCTGCTGCGCGGGCGCTGCCGGGGCCTGCTGGGCAGGCTCGGGCGCGGAGAACTCGGCCGCGGGGACCGGAGCCGCCGGAGCGGGCTTCGGCGCGGGCTTCGGACCCGGGCGCGGTGCGCCGGACGGCGCGGAGGGCGCCGATGCCGACGGGGCGGCCGGAGCCTCGGCCGCGGCCGGCTTGGGGGCCGGCGCGCCGGGCTTCGGGGCGCCGGGACGGGACGCCTGCGCCGGGGAGGGCGCGGACGTGGGAGCCGCCGGAGACGGCTTCGCGGGCGTCGCCTTACGCGGCGCGCCCGGCTTCGCTGCGGACTTGCCGGCGTTGCCGCCGGGACCCTGCAGTGCGTCAGTCAGTTTGCGTACAACCGGCGCCTCGATCGTCGAGGACGCCGAACGGACGAATTCACCAAGTTCCTGGAGCTTGGCCATGACGACCTTGCTCTCTACACCGAACTCCTTGGCGAGTTCGTAAACCCGGACCTTTGCCACTTCGCTCCTTTGAGGTCCGGGTTACCGCCGGACCGTCGCTACTTCATGGGCGTACTCATCGCGTACTCATCGAGTGCTCATCGCAATCTCGACCTACTTCCAACTCGCGAGGTACCTGACCGCACGGTTATCCGTGCCGTTCTCTTCTTACGGTGTTGCCTGCTCGACAAACTGGCTCAGTGCCGTTGTGCCGAGCGGTGCCCGGCCCCGAAAGGCCCGGGGAAACGCCCGGCGGCGGACCGCCAGGGCGAGACACTCAGAGGCGGGGTGAATGTACGCACCCCGGCCGGGCAGCGTACCGCGAGGATCGGGGACACATTCGCCCTCGATCTCCACGATGCGCAGCAGTTCGCGCTTGGCCGCTCGCTCCCGGCATCCCACACAGGTTCGCTCAGGGCATACGCGGGCATGCGTCCGGCCAGACACTATTAAGTCTACCTCCCCGCGGCGACCTCACCCCATGGGGGCAAAAATCGAACGGTTGTTGTCGTGAAACCGGCCTCAGTCCTGGTCGGAGGACTCGGGCTGCTCGGTGTCGGAGCGGATGTCGATGCGCCAGCCGGTGAGCCGCGCGGCGAGGCGGGCGTTCTGGCCCTCCTTGCCGATCGCCAGTGAGAGCTGGTAGTCCGGAACGGTGACACGGGCGGAGCGGGCCGCCATGTCCACGACCTCGACCTTGCTCACGCGCGCGGGCGACAGGGCGTTGGCGACCATCTCGGCCGGGTCGTCCGACCAGTCCACGATGTCGATCTTCTCGCCGTGCAGCTCGGCCATGACGTTGCGCACCCGGCCGCCCATCGGGCCGATGCAGGCGCCCTTCGGGTTCAGCCCCGACCGCGTCGAGCGTACGGCGATCTTGGAGCGGTGGCCGGCCTCGCGGGCGATGGCCTCGATGACCACCGAACCGTCGGCGATCTCCGGCACCTCGAGGGCGAAGAGCTTCTTCACCAGGTTCGGGTGGGTCCTGGACAGCGTCACGGACGGACCGCGCACGCCCTTGGCCACCCGTACGACGTACGAGCGCAGCCGCAGGCCGTGCGTGTACTCCTCGCCGGGCACCTGCTCCTGCACCGGCAGGATGGCTTCCAGCTTGCCGATGTCGACCAGGACGTTCTTCGGGTCCCTGCCCTGCTGGACGACGCCCGTGACGACGTCGCCCTCGTGGCCCGCGTACTCGCCGAAGGTCCGGTCGTCCTCGGCGTCGCGCAGACGCTGGAGGATGACCTGCTTGGCGGTGCTGGCCGCGATCCGCCCGAAGTCGGACGGGGTGTCGTCGAATTCCTTCGGCTCCTGGCCCTCTTCGAGGTCGGCCGGGTCCTCCTTCGCCCAGACCGTCACATGACCGGTCTCGCGGCTGAGCTCCACGCGCGCGCGGCGGTGGCTGCCCTCGGTGCGGTGGTACGCGATGAGGAGGGCCGATTCGATCGCCTCGACCATCAGGTCGAAGGAGATCTCCTTTTCTTTCGCCAAGCCCTTCAGGAGCTTTACGTCGATGTCCATGGCTACGCCTCCTCTTCCTTCTTGTCCTTGCGGTTGAACTCGATCTCCACCCGCGCCTTGGCGATGTCCGCGAAGGCGACGCGGCGGGCGGTGGGCCTGCGGCCCTTCACGCCCGGCACCTCGAGGTCCAGGCCCTCGTCGTCCACGGTGAGAATGCGCGCGACCAGCTCGTCGCCGTCGTTCAGCGTCAGCTTGGCGAGGCGGCCGGTGGCCCGTACGTAGTGGCGGTGCTCCGACAGCGGGCGGTCGGCGCCCGGGGAGCTGACTTCGAGGACGTACTCGCCCTCGCCCATCGCGTCCGTCTCGTCGAGCTTCTCGGAGATGGAGCGGCTCAGCTCGGCGCAGGCGTCGAGTTCCACGCCTTCGTCGGAGTCGACGACGATCCTCAGCTGACGGCGCCTGCCGGCCCGGGACACCTCGATGTCCTCCAGATCGAGGCCTTCCGCGCTGACCAGTGGTTCCAGGAGTGCGCGCAGCCTGTCGCTCTGGGTGGTGCTCATCCGGGTGACTCCTCGGCCGCGTGTGCTGTTGTGTGGATCGTCGCGTGTCAGATCAAAGGGTATCCGGTCCCGAGGGGTGTTGCCGTCCGCCCACCGGGGAGCCGCGGGTACGCTCGCCTGCGGTGATCACCGCAGCGGCCCGAGGGAGACACAGTGCGGCGCACGGAAACCACACGCAGGGGTGTGCTCGCCGCGACCGGGGCCGCGGCCGCCGCGCTGCTGACCGGGTGCGCGCGGGACACGGCCGCGCGCGGCCGGGAGGGCTCCTCCGCCGACGCCGTGGCCGCCGCCGTACGGGCCGAGGCGGGGATGCGCAAGCGCTCCGCGCGGGCCAGGCGGACGCTGCTGGCCCACTACGACGCCGTGATCGCCGCCCATCCCTCCGCCGCCGGCCGGCTGGAGCCGCTGCGCGACGCCGTGGCCCGGCAGGCGCAGGCCCTGCGGGGCGAGGGCGCGGCGGTACGCGCCGCGGCGCCTCCGGCCGTGGCCGCGGAGCCCGGCGCCGCGCTGAAGGAGCTCGCCGCCGAGGAGCGGCGGGCCGCCGACGCGCACACGGCGGCGCTCGTCGACGCGCCGCCGGAACTGGCGAGGCTGCTGGCGTCCGTCGCCGCGGCCGGCGCCGCGCACGTGTATCTGCTGACCGAAGGGAGCGAGGGGTGAGCGGGACGCCGACCGCCGCACGGGCGCTGGAGGCGGTGCAGGCCGCGCTGGCCGCCGAGCACGCCGCCGTGTACGGGTACGGGGTCGTCGGCGGCCGGGTCGCCGAGGGCCGCGGGGACGAGGCGCGGGAGGCGTACGACGCCCACCGGGCCCGGCGCGACGCGCTGGAGCGGACCGCGCGCGACCTGGGCGCGACCCCGGTGGCCGCGGCCGCCGCGTACGCCCTGCCGTTCCCGGTGCCGGACGCGGCGGCGGCGCTGCGGCTCGCCGCCGAACTGGAGGACCGGGTGGCCGGGGTCTACGCCGACCTCGTGCGCGCCGCCGGCGGCCCCCTGCGGCGCGAGGCGGCGGGGGCGCTGCGGGAGGCAGCGGTGCGGGCGGTGCGCTGGCGCGGGCGCGGCGTAGCCTTTCCTGGGCTCGCCGAGCTGACCACGCCGGCCGTGAGCCGCAAGCAGTGAGGCGCTCCGGCCCCGGGACCGGTCGCGGGACCGGCCCTCGCACCGGCTTTTGAAGGGGACACCACACGCATGCTTTTCGAACCGCCGCAGCGTCTCGTACGAGCGCTCGGCGAGGCGTACCCGGAGGTGGCCGCCGACTGGCTCGGACGGCTGCCGGAGCTGGCCGAGGAGGCGGTGGCGCGGCGGAAGCTGACCGTCGAGCGGGTGCAGAACCCGGGCGGCAGGAGCAGCCTGGTCGTTCTCGTACGCCGGCAGGACGGCACGGCCGCCGCGCTCAAGATCGCCCCGGAGGCGGCCGGGCCCGGCCGGGAGCGCGCGGCGCTCGCGCACTGGAACGGCTGGGGCGCGGTGGAGCTGACCGACGGGGACGCCGGGAGCGGTGAACTCCTCCTGGAGCGCCTGCACCCGGAGGTCTCGCTGCGTTCGCTGCCGGAGGCGAAGGCGCTGCTCGAGGCGGCCGGGATCGTACGCCGGCTGTGGATCGAGCCGCCCCCGGCGCATCCCTTCGAGACGGTCGCCGAGCGCACGGCCCGGCAGGCGGTGGCGATGCGCTCCGCCGATCCGGCGCTGGCCCCGCTGGTGGAGGCGGCCCTCGCGGCGCGCGAGGAACTGACGGCGTCGGCGGACGAACTCCTGCTGCTGCACGGCAACTTCAGGCAGGGCAAGGTCCTCGCGGGCGACCGGGCGCCCTGGCTCGCCGTCGGGCCGGAGCCCCTGGTCGGCGAGCGGGCGTACGACCTGGCCCGGCTGGTCCGCGACCGGGTCGAGGACCTGGTCGCGGCGGCCGCGGGCGCGTCCGCCACCCGCCGCCGGGTGAACAGGCTCGCCGACTCCCTGGACGTCGACCGGGCCAGACTGCACGGCTGGACGCTGTTCCGCGCGGTGGAGTCCGGCCTGCGCGCGACGGCGGCCGGTCGCCACCAGGACGCCGAACTCCTGCTGGAGTTCGCCGGCTGGCTGTAGTCCCCGGCCCCGGGAACGCGGGGGCGGGCACGCACGAGGGGCCCCGCGCGGATCGCGCGGGGCCCCTCATGGTGCTGCCGGCAGGCTCAGGCGGTCAGGCGGGCGATCGCCTCGTCGACCGTCAGCTCCTCGCGCTCGCCCGTGCGGCGGTCCTTCAGCTCCACGACGCCCTCGGCGCTGCGGCGGCCGGCGACCAGGATCTTGGGTACGCCGATGAGCTCGGCGTCCGTGAACTTCACGCCCGGCGAGACGCCCGGACGCTCGTCGACCAGCACGCGCAGCCCGGCCGCGCCCAGCTTGTCCGCGACCTCGACGGCCAGCTCCGTCTGGAGCGCCTTGCCCGCGGCGACGACGTGCACGTCGGCCGGGGCGATCTCGGCCGGCCAGCACAGGCCCTTGTCGTCGGCGGACTGCTCGGCGAGGGCGGCGACGGCGCGGGAGACGCCGATGCCGTACGAGCCCATGGTCACGCGGACCGGCTTGCCCTGCTGGCCGAGCACGTCGAGCTGGAAGGTGTCGGCGTACTTGCGGCCGAGCTGGAAGATGTGGCCGATCTCGATCGCGCGGTCCAGCTTGAGGCCGGCGCCGCACTTGGGGCAGGGGTCGCCCTCTTCGACGACGACGACGTCGAGGTAGTCGTCGACCTGGAAGTCGCGGCCGGCGACGACGTTCTTCGCGTGCTTGTCCTGCTGGTTGGCGCCGGTGATCCAGGCGGTGCCGGCGGCGACGCGCGGGTCCGCGATGTAGCGGACCTTCTCCAGACCCTGCGGGCCGACGTAGCCGCGCACGAGGTCGGGGCGGCCCACGAAGTCCTCGGCGGTGACGAGCTCGACCACGGCGGGCGCCAGGTGCTCCCCAAGCTTGCCCAGGTCGACCTCGCGGTCACCGGGGACGCCGACGGCGACGATCTCGCCGTCGACCTTGACCAGCAGGTTCTTGAGGGTGGCCGACGCCGGTACGCCGAGGTGTTCGGCGAGGGTCTCGATCGTCGGGGTGTCGGGGGTGTCCAGCTCCTCGACGGGACCGTGCTCCGAGCCGTCGTACGCGGCGGCGACGGCCTCGGCGCTGAAGGTGACGGCCTCGGTGTTGGCGGCGTAGTCGCACGCCGGGCAGTCCACGAAGGTGTCCTCGCCGGCCGCGGCGGGGGCCAGGAACTCCTCGGACGCCGAGCCGCCCATCGCGCCGGACACGGCGGAGACGATGCGGAAGTCGAGGCCGAGGCGCGCGAAGATCTTCTGGTAGGCGGCGCGGTGCAGCGCGTACGACTCCGCCAGGCCCTCGTCGGTCGTGTCGAAGGAGTACGAGTCCTTCATCTGGAACTCACGGCCGCGCAGCACGCCGGAGCGCGGACGCGCCTCGTCGCGGTACTTCGTCTGGATCTGGTAGAGCATGACCGGCAGGTCCTTGTAGGACGTGCACTGGTCCTTGACGGTCTGCGTGAAGATCTCTTCGTGCGTCGGGCCGAGCAGGTAGTCGGCGCCCTTGCGGTCCTTGAGGCGGAACAGCAGGTCGCCGTACTCCTCCCAGCGGCCGCTCGCCTCGTACGCCTCCTTGGGCAGCAGCGCGGGGAGCAGCACCTCCTGGGCGCCGATCTCGTCCATCTCCTCGCGGACGACGCGCGTGATGTTCTCGAGGACCTTCTTGCCCAGCGGGAGCCAGGTCCAGATCCCCGCCGCGTTCCGGCGGACGTAGCCTGCGCGCACCAGCAGCTTGTGGCTGAGCGTCTCGGCGTCCGCCGGGTCGTCACGCAGTGTCTTGACCATCAGACGGGACATGCGCTGGACCTGGGCCATGGTGAACTCCTGCGAAGAAACGTGTGATGGCTAGGAGGTTAGCCGGGCGGCGTCGGGCACGGGAAATCCGTTACCGGCCGGGACGGCGCAGCGGGAGCGGCGCGCCCATCACGGCGTACGGCCTCGGAGCGCTCGGGAAGTGGACCTGGCGTGCCAGGTCGACGTAGCCCAGCGCACGGTAGAGGCCGCGGGCCGGGCTCTCGGTGTCGATCGCGGAGAGGATCGAGCGGGGCTCCTGCGCGGTGTCCGTGATGGTGGTGATGAGCCGGCGGCCGATGCCGCGTGCCTGGTGGGCGGGGGCGACGTGCAGTTCGGTGATGACGAAGGAGTGGTCGAGCCAGCCGTCGTTGCCGCTCTGGCGCAGGTACGGCTCGACGACCGTGGACCACCAGTGCGTCCGGCTGTTGGGCATCCCGTAGACGAAGCCGACGAGCCGCCCGTCGGGCGTTGTGGCGCCGAGCGCGCGGGCGCCGGGGTTCAGCAGGTGCCGCAGCACGATGTGACGGCGTACCCCGATCTCGTCGTCGGTGAGGCCGAAGGCGAGGGCCTGTACGGCGAGCGCCTCGTCCACGCGCGCGGCGAGATCCACGGGCTCGATCACAACGGCGGGGGTCTGGGGTTCTCCCCCGGAAAGAGGTGCCATGCAGCGCACCCTACTTCGCAAGGACGTCAGAACAACACGCTCATAAACGCGCCGACCTCACGGAACCCGACCTTCCGGTAGGCCGCGCGGGCGGCGGTGTTGAAGTCGTTCACGTACAGGCTGACGACGGGCGCGATGTCGGCCAACGCGTAGCGCAGGACCGCCGCCATGCCGGTCTCGGACAGGCCCCGGCCGCGGAACTCGGGGGCCACCCAGACGCCCTGGATCTGGCAGGCCTGCGCGGTCGCGGCGCCGATCTCCGCCTTGAAGACGACCTTGCCGTCGTCGATGCGGGCGAACGACCGCCCCGCGGCGACGAGTTCGGCGACCCGCGCCTGGTAGAGCAGTCCCCCGTCGCCCGCGAGCGGGGAGACGCCGACCTCCTCGGTGAACATGGCCACGCACGCGGGCATGATCACGTCCATCTCGGCCTTGCCGATGCGCCGGACCCGGGGGTCGGGCCGGATGTCGGGCGAGGGCTGCTCGGTGACCATGAGCGGCTGGTGCGGGCGTACGTCGCGGGCGGGGCCCCAGCTGGGTTCCAGCAGCCGCCACAGCTGCCGGGTGGTCTCGGCGGGGCCGACGATCGAGGAGCAGCGGCGGCCGGCCCGGCGGGCGCGGTCGGCGAAGCCGCGGACGGCCTCGGGGGTCGCGCAGATCGGGACCAGGTTGGCGCCGGAGTAGCACAGCGAGCGCAGACGGCCGTCGGCGTACCAGCCCCACATCTCGCCGCCCAGGCGCCACGGGTCGAGTCCCGCCGCCTGGACGCGCGAGGTCACGAAGGCGTTGGCGACCGGATCGCTCTCGAGGATCGCGAGCGCGGCGCCGAGTTCGCCGGGGTCGAGGACCCGGGTAGTGGTCTGAGTCAACACGTGAGGGGCCTCACCGTACGGTCTTCTGATCTCCGCACTCTACCGGGCGCTCCCGCGGGACGCCGCAATACGGGACGGAGCCCTGCCTCGGGGGCAGGGCTCCGTCGCGTACGGGTGCGGGGGAAGTCAGTGACTGACGGCGGCCTCGGGCTCGCCGACGGCGTCGACGACCGGCGGGCCGGACGGGACGCCGTCCTTCTCCATCTGCTCGGCGATCTTCAGCGCCTCTTCGATGAGGGTCTCGACGATCTTCGACTCGGGCACGGTCTTGATGACCTCGCCCTTGACGAAGATCTGGCCCTTGCCGTTGCCCGACGCGACGCCGAGGTCGGCCTCACGGGCCTCGCCGGGGCCGTTGACGACGCAGCCCATGACGGCCACGCGCAGCGGCACCTCCATGCCGTCGAGACCGGCGGCGACCTGGTCGGCCAGCTTGTAGACGTCGACCTGGGCGCGCCCGCAGGACGGGCAGGACACGATCTCCAGGCGGCGCTGCTTGAGGTTGAGCGCCTCCAGGATCTGGAGGCCGACCTTGACCTCCTCGGCCGGCGGCGCGGACAGCGAGACGCGGATGGTGTCGCCGATGCCCTCGCTGAGCAGCGCGCCGAACGCCACGGCGGACTTGATGGTGCCCTGGAACGCGGGGCCCGCCTCCGTCACACCGAGGTGCAGCGGGTAGTCGGACTGGGCGGCGAGCAGGCGGTAGGCGTTGACCATCACGACCGGGTCGTTGTGCTTGACCGAGATCTTGATGTCACCGAACCCGTGCTCCTCGAAGAGCGACGCCTCCCACAGCGCGGACTCGACGAGGGCCTCGGGCGTGGCCTTGCCGTACTTCTTCAGCAGGCGCGCGTCGAGCGATCCGGCGTTGACGCCGATGCGGATCGGGGTCCCGGCGTCGGAGGCCGCCTTGGCGATCTCCTTGACCTTGTCGTCGAACTGCTTGATGTTGCCCGGGTTCACCCGGACCGCCGCGCAGCCCGCGTCGATGGCGGCGAAGACGTACTTCGGCTGGAAGTGGATGTCGGCGATCACCGGGATCTGCGACTTGCGCGCGATGGTCGCGAGCGCGTCGGCGTCGTCCTGGGTGGGACAGGCCACGCGTACGATCTGGCAGCCCGAGGCCGTCAGCTCCGCGATCTGCTGGAGCGTCGCGCCGATGTCGGACGTCCTGGTGGTCGTCATCGACTGCACCGAGACGGGTGCGTCCCCGCCGACGGCCACCGATCCGACCTGGATCTTGCGGCTGACCCTACGGTCGGCGAGCTTCGTCGGAACGGAAGGCATTCCGAGAGAAATTGCAGTCATCTGCTGTGCAACCCCAAGTGTGGATCAAGGTCCCGAGATCGGCGGGCTCCGGACTTCGAGGTTACGTCACCGCGAAAGCCCGGAGCACACCACATCACCGCGTCCGCTCAAGAGATTCGCACCGGATTGACCACATCGGCCACCAGTACGAGCGCCGTGAAGCAGATGAAGACACCGGCGACCACATAGGCCACGGGCATCAGCTTGGCCACGTCGAAGGGACCCGGGTCGGGTCGCCGGAACAGCTTCGCCACAGTGCGCCGCAGCGACTCCCACAGCGCCCCCGCGATGTGCCCGCCGTCGAGCGGCAGGAGCGGGAGCATGTTGAACAGGAAGAGGGAGAGGTTGAAGCCGCCGATGAGGAACAGCATCATCCCGACGGTGTTCTCCATGGGCAGCCCGAGACCGAGGATCTCGCCGCCCACACGGGCCGCGCCGACCACGCCCATCGGGGAGTCCGCCTTGCGCTCCTCGCCGTTGAACGTCGCGTTCCACAGGTCCGGGACCTTGGACGGCAGGTCGATCAGCGAGGCCACGCCGGACTCGATCATCACGCCCATGCGGTCCAGCGAATCGGTGAAGGACAACGGGACGACGGCCGAGCCGGGGCCGAAACCGAGGTAGCCCGCCTCGACGTACTGATCGGCGACGGGCTGCCCCTGGGCGTCCTTCTCGGCCACCTTGTTGGCGATCAGATCGGCCTTGAGGACCTTCTGGGCGCCGTCGCGCTCGACCGTGACGGTGGCCGGGCCGATGGTCTCGCGGATGCGGTCGGACAGGGTGGCCCAGTCCTCGACGGGCCTGCCGTTGAAGGCGACGATCCTGTCGCCCTTCTGCAGGCCGGCGGCCTTGGCGGGCGACGCCGGGTCGCCCTTGCGGCAGTCGCGGTTCTCGCTCTGCGCGACCACGCAGGGGACGACGGTGTCGACGGTGGTCGTCTGCTGGTTCAGGCCGATCGTCATGAAGACGCCGAGGAAGATCGCCACGGCCAGGATCAGGTTCATGAAGGGGCCGGCGAACATCACGATCACGCGCTTCCACGGCTTGCGCGTGTAGAAGAGCCGGGTCTCGTCGCCGGGCCGCAGTTCCTCGTACGCCGCCGAGCGGGCGTCCTCGATCATGCCGCGCCAGGGCGACGTCGACCGGGCCTCGATCTTGCCGTCGGGTCCCGGCGGGAACATCCCGATCATGCGGATGTAGCCGCCGAGCGGGATCGCCTTGATGCCGTACTCCGTCTCGCCCTTGTGGCGCGACCAGATGGTCGGGCCGAAGCCGACCATGTACTGCGGCACCCGGACGCCGAAGAGCTTGGCGGTCGAGAGGTGACCGAGCTCGTGCCAGGCGATGGAGACGAGCAGCCCGACAAAGAAGATGACTATCCCGAGGACCGTCAACAGGATCGTCGTCATGCGCGAGCCTCCGCTGTTGCCTGTGCTGCGATTTCACGGGCCCGGGCTCGTGCCCAGGTCTCGGCTTCCAGGACGTCCGCGACCGTGAGCGAGGTTCCCGTACGAGGGGCGCCGTGCTCGGCCACTACTGCGGCGACCGTATCCACGATCCCGGTGAACGGCAGCCGTCCCGCGAGAAACGCGTCGACGCACTCCTCGTTCGCGGCATTGAACACCGCCGGGGCCGTGCCCCCGAGCGTACCGACGTGGCGGGCGAGTCCCACGGAGGGGAACGCCTCCTCGTCGAGGGGGAAGAACTCCCAGGTCGACGCCTTGGACCAGTCGAAGGCGGGGGCCGCGTCCGGGACGCGCTCCGGCCAGCCGATGCCGATGGCGATCGGGCCCCGCATGTCGGGCGGCGTCGCCTGGGCGAGCGTCGAGCCGTCGGTGAACTCCACCATCGAGTGAACGTACGACTGGGGGTGGACGACGACCTCGATGCGGTCGAAGGGGATGTCGTAGAGGAGGTGGGCCTCGATGACCTCCAGCCCCTTGTTGACCAGAGTGGCCGAATTGACGGTGATCACCGGGCCCATCGCCCAGGTGGGGTGCGCGAGTGCGTCCTCCCGGGTGACACCGGCCAGCTCGGCCTTCGTACGTCCCCGGAACGGGCCGCCGGACGCGGTGACGACGAGCTTGCGCACGTCGGAGCGGGTGCCGCCGGCGAGGGCCTGGAACAGCGCCGCGTGCTCGGAGTCGACCGGGATGATCTGGCCCGGCTTGGCGAGCGCCTTCACGAGCGGCCCGCCGACGATCAGCGACTCCTTGTTCGCGAGGGCCAGGGTGCGGCCCGCTTCCAGGGCGGCCAGGGTCGGGGCGAGGCCGATGGATCCCGTGATGCCGTTGAGGACCGTGTGGCACGGGGAGGCGGCGACCTCGGTGGCGGCGTCGGGTCCGGCCAGGATCTCGGGCAGCGGCTCAGCGTCGCCGTACCGGGCCGCGAGCGCCTCGCGCAGGGCGGGCACGGCGTCCTCGCGGGCGACCGCGACGGTACGGACGCGCAGCTGCCGCGCCTGCTCGGCGAGCAGGTCGACCCGGCCGCCGGCCGCGGAGAGCGCGGTGACGCGGAAGCGGTCGGGATTGCGGAGCACCAGGTCGATGGCCTGGGTTCCGATGGACCCGGTGGAGCCGAGGACGACGATGTCCCGGCGGCCTTCGGACGGGTCGAAGGCGATGTGCGGGTCGGCGAGGGGGGCTGGACTGTCGCTCATGCCCCCCATTGTTGCCGCAATGGCGCACCGGGCGGACAGCGCGTCCCCGCGTTTCACCGGCTTCGCGGCGGCCGGGCGGCGGCGGGGTCACCGGCGTCGTGCCCGGCGGGCGGCGACGGGGGCGCGCAGCCGGGCGGGGCGGCGGGGCCGGGCGGGAGCGCCGTCACGGTGTGCGGGGCGGTGGGGCGGCCGGTGCGCCGGGTTCGCTCCGTACTCCATCGGCCGGTGCCGCGACGGCCGTTCGGCGTACGGGCCGGCTCGCGGATCACCCGGGTGCGACCACCGACCGGAACTTCTCCCACTGGGCGTCGGTGACCGACTCGGGCACGCCGCCGAAGTCCTTGGTGCTCGTGATCTCGCCCCGGAAGGAGAGGGTGGCCGAGCCGGAGCGCACGACGGTGAGGTACTCGTGGAGCTTGAGCTTGCCCTTCACGTCGAGAATGGTGAAGTGGTAGGCCCTGGCCTCGTCCGCGCCCGCGCCGAACTCGGGCGCGTCGACCGGCTCCACCTTCAGGTATTCGCCCTTGGCGATGGCCCGCACCTCGGTGAAGCCGTCGGCGCACTCCCGGCCGGCCCTGGCGAGGGCCTTCATCACCCGGGCCGCGTCGCCGCCCCCGTACGAGCGGAGCTGGACGGCGACGGTCAGGCCGAGCACCTCGTCGGGGACATCGACCTGGCGGTTGACCTCGCTCTTCAGGTCGTAGTCGGTGACGTCGGCGGCGAGGCTGACCAGGGGCTGGCAGAGGGCCGGTTCGGCCGTGTAGTCGTCACCGTGCGGCGCGCCGAGGGTGAACTCCGAGGCGGTGTACTCGCCGACGCTCTCGCCGTCGGTGAAGGAGGCGGCGGTGAGTTGCGCCTCGGTGAGGGCTTCGGGCCCCTGGGCGCCGGCGGACGCCGTTCCCCTTCCGCCCGGCCGCTTGCCGTCCTGGCCGGTGTCGCCGTCCTGGCCGCCGCCGTCCTGACCACCGCCGCACGCGGCCGCGCCGGCCAGCAGGAGGCCGGCCGCCACGAGGGCCGCGCCGCGCCGCCGCCGGCTGTGCTTTCCCGCCCCGAACATGCGTGACCCCTGGTTCCGTTGATGCGTGAGTGAGTGCACGATTGTGGTGCACGGGTGCGGTTCGCGCCACAGGCACCCCGCCCGGACGACGCCCGTCCGCCTGTTCGCCCGTACGCCCTTACGAGAAGGAGCCGGCCTTGGCCGTCGAACGCACCGATCCCTTCGTCATCGCCGGTGAACGCGAGACCCTGCGCGCGATGCTGGAGTTCCACCGCTCGACGCTCGCCATGAAGTGCGACGGGCTGGGCGACGAGGACCTGCGCCGGCAGTCGGTGCCGCCGTCGACGCTGTCGCTGCTGGGTCTGGTGCGGCATATGGCGGAGGTGGAACGGGCATGGTTCCGCCGGGTGATCGACGGCGAGGACATTCCGCTCGTGTGGTCGGACGAGGGCGACTTCCAGGTGGCGTACGACGCGTCCTCGGCCACCCGGTCGCAGGCGTTCGACGCCTGGCGGACGGAGGTCGGGCACGCGCGGCGCATCGAGCGGGAGGCCGAGTCGCTGGACGTGACGGGCGTCTGGGCCCGGACGGGCAAGGACGTGTCGCTTCGGCTGGTGATGCTCCACATGGTGCACGAGTACGCCCGCCACAACGGCCACGCCGACTTCCTGCGCGAGGCGATCGACGGAAGCGTCGGCGTGTGATGCGGGCCCCGGCTGCCCCGAGTGAGCTGCTGATCCACGAAGTTGAGCGGACCGGTTCCGGTGAGGCCGTCTGTGTGGTGCGGTGCGTGGGCGGAGTCGCGCGCGTGGGGCAGGAGTACGCGGTTCCGGCGGCGCCGGGCGCGGCTGAGTGCCTTCCCGTCGTACTGGAGGGCATCCAGCGCTACGAGAACGTGCACGTCGATCTCTTCGGTGCGCCGCACGCCGCCAAGGTCCGGCTGTCGGGGCCGGGGGTGCGGGGGCTGAGGCCGCGGCTCGTCGTCTCCGGGGGGTGAGCGGCCCCTCGGGCGTCCGGCGCATACCGAGCGGGCGTCCGGCGGGCGTCCGGCGGCGGTTGAGCGGGTGGCGGCGGGCGTGCGGCGGTTGGGTACGGTCCGGCGGTTGAGCGGCGCGCCTCCGGCGGCGGTTACCAGGCGCGCCGGAGTGCCGCGAAGGCCTCGTGGAAGGCCGGGAACGTCTTGCGCACGCAGCCGGGGTCGTCGAAGGTGACGCCCGGTGCGGTGCGCAGGGAGGTGACGGCGAAGGACATCGCCATGCGGTGGTCGCCGTGGGTGGCGATCTCGGCGGGGCGCGGCGTGCCGGGGTGGATCTCGATCCAGTCGGGGCCTGTGGCGACCGTGACGCCCATCCGCCGCAGGTTCTCCGCGCAGGCCTCCAGCCGGTCGCACTCCTTCACGCGGGTGTTGGCGACGTCCTCGATGCGGACCGGCCCGTCGGCGTACGGCGCGATGGCGGCCAGCGTCGGCATGGTGTCGGAGATGTCGCGCATGTTGACCGTGAGGCCGTGCAGGGTGCCGGTGCCCCGGACGGTGGTGCTGTCGGCGGCGACGCGGACCTCGGCGCCCATCCGCTTCAGCACGTCGACGAAGCGCAGGTCGCCCTGGAGCGCGCCGGCTCCCAGCCCGGGGACCGTGACCTCGCGGCCGGGCGAGATCGCCGCCGCGGCGAAGAAGTAGCCGGCGGTGGAGGCGTCGGGCTCGACGGCGTACGTCGTGGCGCGGTAGCCGCCGGGCGCGACGGTGAAGACGTCGCCCTCGCGGGTGACGCGGGCACCGAAGCCGCGCATCATCGCGAGCGTGATCTCGACGTACGGCGCCGAGACGAGGTCGGTGACCGTGATGCGCAGGCCCTCGGCGGTCAGCGGGCCGAGCATCAGGAGCGCCGTCAGGTACTGCGACGACTCCCCCGCGTCGAGGGTGACGTCGCCGCCCTTGATGCCGGCGGCTTCGATGCGCAGCGGGTGGTGGCCCTCGGCCTCCTCGTGGCGGAGGTCGACGCCCAGTGCGCGCAGCGCCTCGGTGAGCGGGGCCAGCGGGCGGCGGCGCATCTGCGGGGAGGCGTCGAAGCGGTACGTGCCGGACGCCGCCGCGGCGGCGAGTGTGGGCAGGAAGCGGGCGGTGGTGGCGCCGTCGCGGCAGTACACGTCGGCCGCGCCGGCCGCCGGGCCCTCGGGGCGCCCCTCGACGCGCCAGGCGTCGGCCCCGCGCTCCAGCCGGTAGCCGAGCCGGCCGAGTCCCTCGGCGAAGCCCTCGGTGTCGTCCGAGCTCAGCGGACGCAGCAGGGTGGTGGTTCCGGCGGCCGCGGCGGCGAGGAAGAGGGCGCGGGCGGTCACGGACTTGGAGCCGGGAATGTCTACGAGGGTCACGGAACCCCATCCTGCCGCGCCCACGCCGACGCGCCGCGCTCCGTTCCGCCCCTTGGACACGTACGGGCGTACGGGCGTACGGGCGTACGGGCGTACGGGCGTACGGGCGTACGGGCGCGAGCGCACCCGGCGGCGCCGGGTGCGCCCGCGTGTGTCAGCGGATCGGGCGGTGGACGTTCTCCCGTTCCGAGGGGCCGGGGGCGGCCTCGGTGATCCAGGGCCCGTCGCCGCTGGGGTCGACGACGCCCTGCTCCAGCCAGGTGTACGTACCGGACAGGACGCCCTTGACGACCTTGCGGTCGAGGTCGTCGGTGTTGGTCCACAGGCGGTTGAAGAGTTCCTCCGTCCGGATGCGGGACTGGCGGCAGAAGGCGTCGGCCAGTTGGTACGCCTCGCGGCCGTGATCCGTGGTGGTGCGCAGGAGTTCGGCGCGTACGCAGGCCGCGCTCACGGCGAAGAGCTCGGCCCCGATGTCGACGATCCGGCCGAGGAAGCCCTGCTTCGTCTCCATGCGGCCCTGCCAGCGCGACATCGCGTAGAAGGTGGAGCGGGCGAGCTTGCGTGCCGTGCGTTCGGCGTAACGGAGGTGGACGGACAGGTCCGGGTGCCCGGCCGGGTGGAACTCGGCGTACGAGCGCGGCAGTTGTCCCGGCCCGGTGACGAGTTTGGGGAGCCACTTGGCGTAGAAGCCGGCCGCGTTCGCACCCGCCTTCGCCTTGGCCGAGAGCGGCTTGTCGGGGTCGATGATGTCGCCCGCCACCTTCAGGTGGGCGTCGACCGCCTCTCGCGCGATGAGCAGGTGCATGATCTCGGTGGATCCCTCGAAGATCCGGTTGATGCGCAGATCGCGCAGCATCTGCTCGGCGGGGACGGCCCGTTCGCCCCTGGCGGCCAGCGAGTCCGCGGTCTCGAAGCCCCGGCCGCCGCGGATCTGGACGAGCTCGTCGGCCATCAGGCAGGCCATCTCGCTGCCGTACAGCTTGGCGAGGGCCGCCTCGATACGGATGTCGTTGCGGTCCTCGTCGGCCATCTGTGAGGACAGGTCGAGTACCGCTTCGAGGGCGAAGGTGGTGGCGGCGATGAAGGCGATCTTCGAGCCGACGGCCTCGTGGAAGGCCACCGGCTTGCCCCACTGCTCGCGCACCGACGACCACTCGCGGGCGATCTTCAGGCACCACTTGCCCGCGCCGACGCACATCGCGGGCAGCGACAGGCGTCCGGTGTTGAGGGTGGTGAGCGCGATCTTGAGGCCGGCGCCTTCGGGGCCGATGCGGTTGGCTGCGGGGACCCGTACCTGATGGAAGCGGGTGACACCGTTCTCCAGGCCGCGCAGGCCCATGAAGGCGTTGCGGTTCTCGACGGTGATGCCCGGCGCGTCCGCCTCGACCACGAAGGCGGTGATGCCGCCCTTGTGGCCGGGCGACTTCGGCACGCGCGCCATGACGACCAGCAGGTCGGCCACCACCCCGTTGGTCGTCCAGAGCTTCACGCCGTCCAGGACGTACGCGTCGCCGTCCGGGACCGCGGTCGTCGCGAGCCTGGCGGGGTCGGAGCCCACGTCCGGCTCGGTGAGGAGGAACGCGGAGATGTCGGTGCGGGCCAGGCGCGGCAGGAAGGCGTCCCGCTGCTCCTGTGTGCCGAAGATTTTGAGCGGCTGCGGTACGCCGATCGACTGATGCGCCGACAGGAGCGCGCCGATGGCGGGGCTCGCGGAGCCGACGAGCGCCAGGGCCTTGTTGTAGTACACCTGGGTGAGGCCGAGGCCGCCGTACTTGATGTCGATCTTCATGCCGAGCGCGCCGAGCTCCTTGAGCCCGTTGATCACCTCGTCGGGGATCTTCGCCTCGCGCTCGATCCGCGCGCCGTCGATCCGCGTCTCGCAGAAGTCCCGGAGCTTGGCGAGGAACGCCTCCCCGCGCGCCGCGTCCTGGGGCGGCGGCATCGGATGGGGGTGGATGAGGTCCATGCGCAGGCGGCCGAGGAACAGTTCCTTGGCGAAACTGGGCTTGCGCCAGTCCTGCTCGCGCGCCGCCTCGGCGACCTGCCGCGCTTCGCGCTCGGAGACCTTGGGCTGCTGGGTCGGTTGTGCGGACATGAGGAGCTCACCTCGCCGCGAGTCGTGGCCCGGTCGGTCGCATTACCGACTGGTTTACTCGACCGTATCTACCCGATATCCGGCATCCCCACCACCCCTGGCGCACCGTTCGCGGTCGGGGCGGAACGCGGCCGCGTCGCGTCCGTCCGGCTGAGACGGGGCGGCGGCGCGCCGGGACGGAGGCCCGGCAGGCGACGGCGGGGCCTTCGTGGGCGGCTCAGTGACGGCGGTCTCCTACGAGCGCCCGGCGGGCCGTCCCGCCCGGATCACGGACGCTCGCGCAGTCGCCCACAGCAGCCACCCTGGTCGGCTCACCGGCGCCGGCCTTCCACCCGCGGCCCGCACCCGCCGCCCGCCGGGCCGTCCCGCGCGGGTCGGCGACGGCGGTCGCTCACCCGGCGGCCCGTCCCGGGCCCGGCACCGGTTCCCGGTGACTCAGCCGCACCGGGAACGCCGACGCCATACGGCTCCAGCCGTGGCCGCCGAAGTGGACCGAGCACCACGAACCGTCGACGAAGCCGATCTCGTGGTTGCCGCCCGCCACGTCGCTCCGGTCACGGATCCAGGTCACGTTGCGCAGATCCGTGGACCAACCCACTTCGGCCGGAGTGAGCCCGCCGGTGAAGGAGCGCGCGCGGGACACGTAGGCGAGCTGGAGGCGTCGGTCGGTGACCTGCATCAGCACGCCCGCGCTGTTCTTGGTCCGCGGCAGTACGGAGCGGGCCAGGTGGCTGGCCATGCTGTCCCAGCCGCCGTGGAACGGCTTGCCCGGCTTCTGCGCCTCACGCCAGAAGACCGCTTCGAAGAACGCCTCGAACGGGTTCCAGGTGATGGCGAAGACCCTCGCGGCTGCGTGCACGGGCAGGAGCAGCCAGCTCCCGAGCGTGCGACTCTCGGACCGCAGGGCGCGCGGGCGGCGGAAGTAGCCGGGCCTCGGCGCCCTGCCGGGGAGGGAGACCCCGTGCTCACCCCGCAGCACCTCGCCCACCGGCACCAACGCCCTCGCGCGCTCGGCCGCATCGCGGTTCCGGTTCCCAGGGCTCACCCGAAATCGTCCCTCACCGTCCTGGGAGCGACGGAGCGCCCGCCTCCTGATCAACTCCGGGAACGTAACGCACACGGCCGCCCTTGCAGCACTCCAGGCCATGGCCCAGCGCTCTCCGCAACTGCGTCGCCCTGCCCAGCAGCGACAAAGTCCTTCGCCAGGTCGTCGCGGGGGAAAAGGGAACGGCCGGAGCCCCCGCACAGTGGGCTCCGGCCGTGGTTCAGGTGGTGTACGGGGTCAGAGGGCGAGGCCCGTGAAGACCATGACCCGCTCGTACGTGTAGTCGTCCATCGCGAACCGCACGCCCTCGCGGCCGACGCCGGACTGCTTGACGCCGCCGTACGGCATCTGGTCCGCGCGGTACGACGGGACGTCGCCGACGATCACGCCGCCGACCTCCAGCTCGCGGTGGGCGCGGAAGGCCGTCTGGAGGTCGTGCGTGAACACGCCCGCCTGGAGGCCGTACTTGGAGTCGTTGACCGCGGCGAACGCCTCGGCCTCGCCCTCCACCTTGCGGACCGTCAGGACCGGTCCGAAGACCTCCTCGCAGGAGACCGTGGTGTCGGCCGGTACATCGGCGAGAACGGTCGGGGCGTACGACGCGCCCTCGCGCTTGCCGCCGGTCAGCAGGCTCGCGCCGGCCTTGACGGCCTCGTCGACCCACGCCTCGACGCGCTTGGCCGCGTCCTCGTTGACCAGCGGGCCGACGTCGGTGGCGGCGTCGTTCGGGTCACCGGTGACCTGCGCCTCGACGGCGGCGACGATCTTCGGGACGAGGCGCTCGTACACGGACGCGTCGGCGAGCACGCGCTGCACGGAGATGCAGGACTGACCGGCCTGGTAGTTGGAGAAAGTCGCGATGCGGGTCGCGGCCCAGTCCAGGTCCTCGTCCGTGGCCCAGTCGGCCAGGACGACGGCCGCGCCGTTGCCGCCGAGCTCCAGGGTGCAGTGCTTGCGCGGCACCGAGTCCATGATCGCGTAACCGACCTTCTCGGACCCGGTGAAGGAGATGACGGGCAGGCGGTCGTCCTGCACCAGCGCCGGCATCTTGTCGTTGGCGACGGGGAGGACGGACCAGGAGCCGGCCGGCAGGTCGGTCTCGGCGAGCAGCTCACCCAGGATCAGGCCGGACAGCGGCGTGGCGGGAGCCGGCTTGAGGATGATCGGGGCGCCGACGGCGATGGCCGGGGCGACCTTGTGCGCGCAGAGGTTCAGCGGGAAGTTGAAGGGCGCGATGCCGAGGACGGTGCCGCGGGGGAAGCGGCGCGTCAGGGCGAGGCGGCCGACGCCACCGGCGTCGGTGTCGAGGCGCTGGGCCTCTCCGCCGTTGTAACGACGGGCTTCCTCGGCGGCGAACCGGAACACGGAAACGGCGCGGCCGACCTCACCCCGGGCCCACTTGATCGGCTTGCCGTTCTCGGCGGAGATCAGCTGGGCGATCTCCTCCGTACGCTCCACCAGACGCTTGCTGACGTGGTCGAGGGCGGCGGCACGGACGTGCGCGGGCGTGGCCGCGAACTCGGCCTCGACGGCGTGCGCGGCGGCGACGGCCTCTTCGACCTGCGCGTCGGTGGGAATGCTCACGCTGCCGACGAGCCGGCCGTCCCAGGGGGACGTGACGTCGAACGCGTCCTCGCCGGTGGCCTGGCGGCCAGCGAGCCAGAAGGCGTGGGTGGAAGTCATGTCGTTTCCGGCCCTTCCGAGGGGGTGGGTGCTGATGTCCACCACGGTAGGGGGACGGAGGCGGAAGGTCGTTTGTCCGACGTGGAGTGCTGCGCGTCGCGGGGACGCCGGTTTGGACGACGACAGGGTCGTACGCGGTGGCGGAGCGGGGTGGTGCGGGGCACGGGCGCCTCGGGTCTCGGCGGATCTCGCCCCTGCCCGCCCCTTCCCGGGGAACCGGGGCTTCGCCCGGACCCGCTCCGCAAACGCCGGAGGGGAGGAAGGTGGCGACGGGGCGGCGCGGCCGTGGCAGCCTCCGAGGTGCCCCCGCGCGGGTCGGCAATTCAGCGAGCGCGCGGGCGGGGCGGCACTCGGGCTGGGGTGTGTTGGCGCGCGCGGGCCGGCGTGCGGACACCTGCCACGCGGGCGGGCCCGCGTGGGTCATGTGTTCACCCGTACGGGCGCCGGAGGCGATCCGCTGATCCGTCGGCCGTCGCCCCAACGCCGGCCAGCCGGACCCCGCCGCAGGTCAGCCCCCCGTCGGGGTCGCCGTGCTGGTGGCCTTCAGGGCCAGCCACAGCTCCATCCGGACGTCCGCGTCGTCCAGTGAGCGGCCCAGGATCTCCTCGACGCGACGCATCCGGTAGCGGAGCGTGTGGCGGTGCACGCCCAGGTCAGCCGCCGCCGCGTCCCACTGGCCGTGCCGGGAGAGCCACGCCCGGAGGGAGGCGATCAGGTCGCCACGGCCCTTCGCGTCGTGCTCGTGCAGGGCCCGCAGGGTCCCGTCCGCGAAGGACCTGACCGCGTCGTCCGCGAGGAGCTGCATCACCGAGCCCGCCGCCAGTTCCTCGTGCTCGACCAGCGCGCGCCCCCGCCTGCGCGCGACCGACAGGGCCTGTTCCGCCTGCTTGTACGCCCCGACCGCCGTGATCGGCCCGGCCGGCGCGGAGAGGCCGACCACCAGTTCGTCCGCGTCCGCCGGCTCGTGCGGCCGGGCGGAGTCGCCGCGCAGGGCCTCCGTATGGGCGAGGCACGCCTCCACCGCCTCGCCCGCGTCCGCGGCCAGCACCACCAGCCGTTCCCCGTCCGGCACCACGAGCACCGGCTCCCCCGCCCGCATCGCCGCCGACTCCATCGCGTCGGCGAGCGCGTGCAGGGGGTCGCTGCCGGCGGGCGCGGCCTCCGCCTCCGCGACGGCGGGCTCGGCGATCAGCAGCCGGAAGGGGGCGTCGAGCAGCGCCCCGTACAGTTCGCCCGCCACCGCACGCGCGTGGTCCGGTTCGCCCGCCAGCAGCATCCGCAGGACGGCCGCGCCGAGCCGCTGCTCGGCCGCCTGGAGGGAGCGCGACCGCTCGGTGGTCAGGGTCAGCAGTGCGATGGCGGAGTGCACGGCGTACCGCTCGGCGGTGCCCAGCGGAGCCCCTGTGCCGACCGCCAGTACGCCCCGTACCCGCCGCCCCGCGCCGAGCGACTGGAGCTCGACGCGGTCGTCCGCCTCGGCGTCGCCGTCCGCTCCGCCGCCGACCACGGAGCTCGCGGGCGCGGGGCGCTCGCGCAGCCGTTCCACGTCGGCGGTGAGCCGGGCGGCCCGGCGCGCCGCCCAGTCGGGCGCGGCGGCTACCACCGCTCCTGAGACGTCGTACAGCGCGGCCCACCCGTTCACGTGCGACGCGAGCCGGGCCAGCAGGTCACCCGGCCCGTCGCCGGACAGCGCCGCCTTCGTCAGTTCGCGCTGCGCCTCGAAACCGGCGGTGACGGCGCGGTACTGGTCGGCGGCGTTCGCCGCCGAGACGGCCTTGCTGATGGCGATGAAGGGCGTACGGCGGGGCACTTCGAGCAGCGGCAGGCCCTCTTCCGTGGCGGCGTCGACGAGGGCCGGGGGGATGTCGTCGTAGTGCACGCCGACGGCGAAGCCGAGCCCCACGACTCCGGCCCCGGCCAGCCGCCGCACGTACCGGCGCATCACCTCGGGGTCCTCGGCCTCGATCTTCAGGGCGGTGACGAGCAGCAGCTCGCCGCCCTCCATGTACGGCACGGGGTCGGGCAGCTCGCTGACGTGGGCCCAGCGCACGGGCGTGTCCAGCCGGTCCGCACCGGCGCGCACGGTGAGCTTGAGCGCCGAGTGGTGGACGAGGGAGGCAAGGGTGGGCGGCATGGACGGTCTGACCTTAGGACGGAGGATTTTCGCCGTCGCGTATGAACGGCTCATCTCGATTCTGCCAGGACGTACGGGTCCCCCGCGCCCCCGCCTCTCAGCCCCGCAGATCGACCAGCAGCGGAGGGGCGTGCTCGCCGCGCACCGTGGTCAGCGACAGCACGGCGTGTCCGGCGGGCACGGAGTGCGCCAGTTCGGAGGCCGACCACCGCTCGCGCTCGACCTTCCGTACCGTGATCGCGTCCGTCGTCACGGCCTTGCCGGTGACGATCCGGCGGAAGACGTGGAAGGCGCGGGTGAGCGGCTGGTCGGCGAAGACCGTCCGGCTGGTCACGTCACGCGTTTCCACCCACTCGGTGCCCCACGCCTCGGCGAACCGCTTCCCGTCCCACGTCGTGACCCCCGAGAAGGCCATCCGGCAGCCCACCGCGCCGAGCAGCGCCGCGCGCAGGTGCTCCGGTACGTCGTCCAGCGACCGCAGGGTGAGCACCGCGCCGGCGTTCGCCGAGCGCAGCCTCTGGACGCCGCGCACGGTCTCCGCGGTGATCGCGCGCGTCGCGTCGTCCAGCACCAGGCAGGCGAAGAGCGACCGGTCGGCGCGGTGCGCGGCGCTCGCCGTGAACTGGGCGAGGACGAGTCGCGCGAGCATCCTCGACGCCTCGGCGTGACCGCGCTCCGGCAGGTCGACGCGGACCCGCAGGGGGTGTTCGAGGGAACGGAGCGAGAAGGGCCGCGCCCGGCCGCCCGTGTCGAAGAACGGGGCGAACGCGGGCCGGTCGAGCAGCGCCACCCGGTCGGCGAGGGCGAGGCCCGGGTCGCCGGGCGCCGCCGCCTGCCGGGCGCGGGCGTCGAGTTCCCGCCGCAGGGCGTACTGCGACTCGCCGTCCAGCGCCTCGCGCAGCGCGCCGAGCGCGGCCGGTACGCCGTCGAGCAGCTCACGCAGTTCGGGTACGGAGGGGAAGCGGCCGTAGGCGGCGCGGTACGGGCCGAGGAGCTGGGCGAGGGCGGTGGCGGCGCGGCGGCTGTCGACGTCGGGGAGGTCGCCGACGAAGCCCTCGGCGAGCACGGCGGCGGCCTCGTCCGGGTCGGTGGTGCCGCCGTACAGGTCGAGGTCGTACGCGGAGGACGGGTCTCCGAGTTTGATCACGACGTCGTACGCCTCGTCGGGGCCGAGCCGGGTCCCGGCCGCCGCGACGGCGATGACGGCGGCCTGCCCCGCGAGCGCCTGGAGGGCGAGGGATTCGACGACGGGCCGCACCAGGGCCCGGGTCTTGCCCGTGCCGGGCGGGCCGACGGCGACCAGGGAGGTGCCGAGCAGTTCGGGGTCGAGGGCGAGGCCGGTGCCGCGCCGGGCGTACGGGTTGCGCTCGCCGGGGTGGACGGTGCCGAGCCGGACCTGGCGGGCGCACAGGTCGTGCGCGGCGGCGCGTACGGGCAGGTCGCGCGCGCCCGAGGGGTGGGTGCAGGCGGCGGCGCCGTTGCGCAGGACGGTGTCGGTGAAGGCGCTCAGCCGCGAGGGGTCGGCGCGGACGGACTGCCAGGCGCGGCGGATGCGGGCGTAGTCGACGTCGTTCATCCGCCCCGACCTGGTCTCCTCCGCGAGCCGGGCGGCGGCCTCGGTCTGCCCGGCGCCGCGCAGCTCGGGCCACTCGGCGGGGTCGGCCGCGGAGCCCGGTTCGGTGCGGGGGTCGGGCACGGCGCGGGCGGCGGGGGGCTTGGGGAGCAGGTAGCGGCGTACGACCTCGGCCCAGCGGCCCATGCGGCCGAAGGCGACGGCGAGCAGGAGGGCGAAGAGGCCGTAGTAGAGGTACGTCACCCAGACGTAGGCCATGTTGCCGCCGTCCTCGCGCCACGACTCGGGGGTGACCCAGAAGAGCGGCCAGAGCCAGAAGCTGATGTAGCCGTTCCAGCAGAGCGACCAGATGAGCAGGGCGGTGAGGAGTGAGATCAGGGCGCCGCCGACGAGCTGGCGGCCGGGCACGGTCTCGGGCTCCTCGGCGGGACGCGGGACATGGCCGTACGACCAGACGCCGGGGCCGTCGGCGGTGCGGGGCGTGCGCAGCCACTCCGTGAGGCTCGGGCCGGTGGCCGGGGCGTGGGTGGGGGCGGGCGGCGCCTCGGGGGGCGCGGAGGGGGGCGGCCCGGCGGGGCGGGGTACGGCGTCGGCGCGGGTGGCGCGTGCCTCGGGTGTGCCGGTGCCTTCGGTGTCCATGTGCTGCCCCTGCCCCTCGTCCCCTGACCGCCAAGCCTGTGCGCAGGGCCTCAATCTAGTGCCCGGAGCTGGGCAGTTCACCGCCCCCGCGCCCGGTCGCGCGGCGGTTCGCCGCCTGCGCGGCCGGTCGGGCGGCACGTCGGCGGCGGCGCGGACGCGGTCGGGGGCCCGGGTCCCTGCCGACCGGGCCCGGGGCCGGAGCGCCGCGGTCCCCCGGCCGCAGCGCCGCCGACGGCCCGGCTATGTCCGCCGCGGACAAGGACACGCCCCCACTTCTCCCGAACGGAACATGCCACCCCCCACCCACCGCCCCTAGCCTGCGAAGTAAAGAAGCGTCCGTAATACCCCCAGGAGCCCCCCATGACCGCAGTCCCGCAGGAGCGCCGCGTCGTCACCGCGATTCCCGGCCCGAAGTCGGCCGAGCTTCAGGCCCGGCGCACCGCCACGGTCGCCGGTGGCGTGGGCTCCGTGCTGCCCGTCTTCACCGCGCGCGCGGGCGGCGGCATCATCGAGGACGTCGACGGCAACCGCCTGATCGACTTCGGCTCTGGTATCGCCGTGACCTCCGTCGGCGCCTCCGCCGAGGCCGTCGTGCGCCGCGCCTCCGCGCAGCTCCAGGACTTCACCCACACCTGTTTCATGGTCACGCCGTACGAGGGCTACGTGGAGGTCTGCGAGGCGCTCGCCGAGCTGACCCCGGGCGACCACGCCAAGAAGTCCGCGCTGTTCAACTCGGGCGCCGAGGCCGTCGAGAACGCCGTCAAGATCGCCCGTGCGTACACCAAGCGCCAGGCCGTCGTCGTCTTCGACCACGGCTACCACGGCCGTACGAACCTCACGATGGCGCTGACCGCCAAGAACATGCCGTACAAGCACGGCTTCGGTCCGTTCGCCCCCGAGGTCTACCGCGTCCCGGTCGCCTACGGCTACCGCTGGCCGACCGGCGCCGAGAACTGCGGCCCCGAGGCCGCCGCGCAGGCGATCGACCAGATCAACAAGCAGGTCGGCGCCGAGAACGTCGCCGCGATCATCATCGAGCCGGTGCTCGGCGAGGGCGGCTTCATCGAGCCCGCCAAGGGCTTCCTGCCGGAGATCGTGAAGTTCGCCAACGACAACGGCATCGTGTTCGTCGCCGACGAGATCCAGTCCGGCTTCTGCCGCACCGGCCAGTGGTTCGCCTGTGAGGACGAGGGCATCGTCCCCGACCTGATCACGACCGCCAAGGGCATCGCGGGCGGTCTGCCGCTCGCCGCCGTGACCGGCCGCGCCGAGATCATGGACGCCCCGCACGGCGGCGGCCTCGGCGGCACGTACGGCGGCAACCCGGTGGCCTGCGCCGGCGCGCTGGGCTCCATCGAGACGATGAAGGAGCTCGACCTCAACGCGAAGGCCAAGCGCATCGAGGAGGTCATGAAGGGCCGCCTGGCCACCATGGCCGAGAAGTTCGACATCATCGGCGACATCCGCGGCCGCGGCGCCATGATCGCCATCGAGCTCGTGACGGACCGGGACACCAAGGAGCCGAACGCGGCCGCCGCCGGCGCGCTCGCCAAGGCGTGCCACGCCGAGGGTCTGCTGGTCCTGACCTGCGGCACCTACGGCAACGTGCTGCGCTTCCTGCCGCCGATCGTCATCGGCGAGGACCTGCTCAACGAGGGACTGGACATCATCGAGGCGGCCTTCGCCGGCGTCTGACCTGTGAAGACGTGCGACCTGTGAAGAAAGAGTGGGGGGCCGATGGCGGGATGGAGATCCGGCTGTCGGCCCCCGGCCCGCTGGCGTACGGTTTCTGCAGATGAGTGAAACACCCCGCTCGCAGGGGACTGCGGGCGGTTCCAGGTCGAGGCACCCCCTGCCCCGCCCTGGCCGTGCCTTCGCGCACATGACCGGAGCTTCTGGCTCCGGAACTCCTCACCGATCGGATGGCCGCCCGCCCCACACCCCCCGGGGCGCGCGGCAGCCCGGTCCAGGCGGCTGCCCCGGAACCACCCCCCCTGTTCCGGGGCAGCCGGCTTTCCTCCTCCGGCTCGTCCGGCGCCTCGGGCGCTCCCGCGATGCCTGGCTCTTCGCCCTCTCGGCGATCGTCTTCGCGCTGGTCACCTGGCAGGTGGCCGCCGCCGGACCCCTGCGCCGCGCCGACGAGCGCCTCGGCCGGGCCCTGGCGGGCCGCGGCCCGACCGGGCTCACGGAATTCCTCGCCGACCTCGGCAGCGCGGCGGTCGCGCTCCCGGTGCTCGCCTCGGCCCTCGCGTACGCGCTGTGGCGCGGGGGGCGGGGCGCCTGGCCACGCGCGGCGGCCGCCGCCCTCGCCATGGCGGCCGTGCCCGCCCTCGTGGTCCCGCTCAAGTCCTGGATCGCCCGTACGGGCCCGCTCACCCGGGAGACCGGTTACTACCCGTCCGGGCACACGGCGACCGCGGTCGTCGCCTACGGCGGCGCGGCCCTGCTCGTGTGCGCGTACGTACGCCGCGGCCGCTGGTGGCCGCCGGTCCTCGCGTGCGCGCTGACGCTCGCCACCGGCGCCGGGCTCGTCCTGCGCGGCTACCACTGGCCGCTGGACGTCGTCGGCAGCTGGTGTCTGTGTCTCATGCTGCTGCTGATCAGTCGTCGCCCGCCCGGGCGATGCCCGCGGCGGCCTCGTGCATCGCGAGTTCCAGCAGCGCCGGATCGGTGAGCGTGCCCGCGCCGTCCGGCGGCACGAGCCAGCGGACGCCGCCGGCCGTCCGGCCGGGATAGGGGACGACGATCCAGGTGCCGCTGCCGGCGCCGCGCACGCCCGTGCCGATCCAGCGGCCGACCGTGCCCGCCGGCACGAAGAAACCCATGCGGGAGTCGCCGAAGTCGGCGAGCACGGGCCCCGGCCGGTCGACGAGACGGGTCAGGATGTCGAGCGTGGGGTAGCCGAGCTCCCCCGGCAGGATCAGGACGTCCCAGCGCCTGCCGGCGGGAAGGAGCGCGACCCCGAGGGGGTTGCGCTCCCACTCCCACCGGCAGGCGTCGGGATCCGGTGCCACCGATACGAGCCAGTCCACCGCGGTGTGTGCCCCCGAGCCGGTCATGTCGTCCAGCCTCCGTTCGCGTGCGCAGCCAGTGCGTTCACGAGGGAGAGGGGGCCGGGCCCGGACTATTACGCGGGTTCGGCCATCCTGTTGCTGTGACCCACGTCTCAGTGGGGCCTCCGTCGCGCCGGGCCCGGCCGCGGCTCAGCTGTCGAAGCCGAGCCCCAGCTTGTCCATGGCCTTCAGCCACAGGTTGCGGTGGCCCCCGTTGTCGTCGGACCGGGCCAGCGACCACTTGGTGATCCCGATGCCGGCCCAGGCGAAAGGTTCCGGCGGGAACGGCAGCGGCTTGCTGCGGACCATCTCCAGCTCCGTGCGCTCGGTCCGCTCGCCCGCGAGCAGGTCGAGCATGACGTCGGCCCCGAAGCGGGTGGAGCCGACCCCCAGGCCGGTGTACCCGGCGGCGTACGCCACCTTCCCCGCGTGGGCCGTCCCGAAGAATGCCGAGAAGCGCGAGCACGTGTCGATGGCGCCGCCCCACGCGTGGCTGAAGTTCACCCCCTCCAGCTGCGGGAAGCAGCGGAAGAAGTGCTCGGCCAGCTTGAGGTACGTCTGCGGCCGGTGGTCCATCTCGGCGCTCAGCCGGCCCCCGAAGGGGTAGACGGCGTCGTAACCGCCCCACAGGATCCGGTTGTCGGCGCTGAGGCGGAAGTAGTGGAACTGGTTGGCGCTGTCGCCCAGCCCCTGGCGGTTCTTCCAGCCGATCGAGGCGAGCTGCTCCGCGGTGAGCGGCTCGGTCATCAGGGCGTAGTCGTAGACCGGGACGGTGTACGGGCGCACCCGCTTGACCAGCGACGGGAAGATGTTGGTGCCGAGTGCGACCCGGCGGGCGAAGACGCGGCCGTACGGGGTGCGCACCGCCATGCCGGCGCCCGCCGGGACCAGGTCGAGGCCCCTGGTGTGCTCGTAGATCCGTACGCCGAGACCGAGGCACGCCCGCTTGAGCCCCCACGCCAGTCTGGCGGGGTGCAGCATGGCGACGCCGCGCCGGTCGAACAGGCCGCCGATGAAGGTCGGCGAGTCCACCTCGGCGCGGACCTGGTCCCGGTCGAGGAGTTCCAGGCCGGTGAAGCCCAGCTTCCGCGCCTCCTCGTACATCTCCCGCAGCTCTGCGAGCTGGTGCGGCTCGGTGGCGACGTCGATCTCACCGGTGCGCTCGAAGTCGCAGTCGATGCCGTACGCCGCCACCGCCGCCTCGATGGCGTCGAGGTTGCGCTCGCCCAGTTCCTCCAGCTTCGCCAGCTCGCCGGGCCAGCGCGAGATGCCGTTGCCGAGGCCGTGGGTGAGGGAGGCGGCGCAGAAGCCGCCGTTGCGGCCCGAGGCGGCCCAGCCCACCTCGTGCCCCTCGATCAGTACGACGTCCCGTCCGGGGTCGCGCTCCTTGGCGAGGAGCGCGGTCCACAGTCCGCTGTATCCGCCGCCGACGACGAGCAGGTCGCAGCGCTCGTCACCGGCGAGGGCGGGCAGGGGGGCGGGCCTTTCGGGGTCGTCCAGCCAGAACGACACCGGCTTCGCGCCGGAAAGGGATTGTGCAGCAGTACGCATGGCAACTGGGGCCATGGTTTCCAACTCCTTCAGGGCTTACTCGGGTTGTGCGTTGCTCTTCCGCCGGCTCGCGGCCAGCTGGCCGCCGAGCACGATCAGTACGGCGATGACGAACATGGCCGTGCCGATGACGTTGATCTGCACAGGCGTACCGCGCTGCGCCGATCCCCACACGAACATGGGGAAGGTGACGGTGGAGCCCGCGTTGAAATTGGTGATGATGAAGTCGTCGAAGGAGAGCGCGAAGGCGAGCAGCGCTCCCGCGGCGATTCCGGGCGCGGCGATCGGCAGGGTCACGCGCAGGAACGTCTGCACGGGCCCGGCGTAGAGATCGCGCGCGGCCTCTTCGAGGCGCGGGTCCATCGACATCACGCGCGCCTTGACCGCCGTCACCACGAAGCTGAGGCAGAACATGATGTGCGCGATGAGGACGGTCCAGAACCCGAGCTGGGCGCCCATGTTGAGGAAGAGCGTCAGCAGCGAGGCGGCCATGACGACCTCGGGCATGGCCATCGGCAGGAAGATCAGCGAGTTGATCGCGCCACGCGCCCGGAAGCGGTAGCGGACCAGCGCGAAGGCGATCATCGTGCCGAGGACGGTGGCTCCGACCGTGGCCCAGGCGGCGATCTGGAGCGAGAGGGCGAGCGAGCCGCACAGGTCGGCGACGCCGCACGGGTCCTTCCACGCGTCCAGGGAGAACTCCTGCCAGGCGTAGTTGAAACGCCCCTTCGGGTTGTTGAAGGAGAACACCATGACGACGATGTTCGGCAGGATCATGTAGGCGAGCGTCAGCAGCCCGGCGATGACGACGAGATTGCGCCGTATCCAGTGGATGACCACCATCAGACCAGATCCTCCGTCCCGGACTTGCGGATGTACACGGTGACCATGGCCAGCACGATCGCCATCAGGATGAAGGACAGGGCGGCGGCCGTCGGGTAGTCGAGCACCCGCAGGAACTGGGACTGGATGACGCTGCCGACCATCTTCGTGTCGGTGGAGCCGAGCAGTTCCGCGTTGACGTAGTCGCCGCACGCCGGGATGAACGTCAGCAGCGTGCCCGAGACGACGCCCGGCATGGACAGCGGGAAGGTCACCTTGCGGAAGGTGGTCGCCGGGGTGGCGTACAGGTCGCCGGCCGCCTCGTGCAGCCTGCCGTCGATGCGCTCCAGCGAGGTGTAGAGCGGCAGGATCATGAAGGGCAGGAAGTTGTACGTCAGACCGCAGACCACCGCCATCGGCGTGGCCAGCACCCGGTCGCCCTCGGTCCAGCCGAGCAGGCTGGTGATGTCCAGGACGTGCAGGGTGTTCAGCACGTCCACCACCGGGCCGCCGTCCGCCAGGATCGTCTTCCAGGCGAGCGTGCGGATCAGGAAGCTGGTGAAGAACGGGGCGATGACCAGCACCAGGACGAGGTTGCGCCAGCGTCCCGCCTTGAAGGCGATCATGTACGCGAGCGGGTAGCCCAGCAGCAGGCACAGGAGGGTCGCGGTGCCGGCGTACAGCAGCGACCGTACGAACTGGGGCGCGTAGTCCGTCAGCGCGTCCCAGTACGTCCGGAAGTGCCAGGTGACCTCGAAGCCCTTCTCCAGCGAGCCGGTCTGCACCGAGGTCGACGCCTGGTAGACCATCGGCAGCGCGAAGAAGACGATCAGCCACAGGATGCCGGGCAGCAGCAGCCAGTACGGTACGAGCCGCTTGCGCGTGGAGGGCTTGCGCGGGGCGGGCGGCTCCACGGGGGTGGGCGCCAGGGGCGGCGCGTCGGTCACGCTCACGCGCTCTCCTCCACCGTCTCCACACCGGCTTGGATGTCCTGGTCGGCGTCGAGCCCGAAGGTCTGCGCCGGGCTCCAGTGCAGGACGACCTCGGCGCCGGGGACCAGCCGGGCGTCGCGTTCGGTGTTCTGCACGTACACCTCGAAGTCGGCGCAGGCCGGGCTGTCGACGATGTACTGCGTGGAGACGCCGATGAAGCTGGAGGCGACGATCCGGCCGGTGAGCCGGTTGCGTCCCACCGGGACGTCCCCCGCGTCGTCGGCGTGCGCGAGGGACACCTTCTCGGGGCGTACGCCGACGAGCAGCTTGCCGCCGGTGCCGGGCCGGGACACGCACCGCTCGCCGGACAGCCGCAGCTTGGAGCCGCCGCAGGTGACGACGGTGTCGTCACCCGAGGTCTCGACGACCTCGGCCTCGATGAGGTTGGACGTGCCGAGGAAGTTGGCGACGAACGTCGTCCTCGGGTTCTCGTACAGGTCGGCGGGGGCGCCGAGCTGCTCGACCCGTCCGCCGTTCATCACCGCGACCTGGTCGGCCATGGTCATGGCCTCCTCCTGGTCGTGCGTGACGTGCACGAAGGTGATGCCGACCTCGGTCTGGATGCGCTTGAGCTCCAGCTGCATCTGGCGGCGCAGCTTGAGGTCCAGGGCGCCCAGCGGCTCGTCGAGGAGCAGTACCTGCGGGTGGTTGATGAGCGCGCGGGCGACGGCGACGCGCTGCTGCTGGCCGCCGGAGAGCTGGTGCGGCTTGCGGTGGGCGAAGGCGCCGAGCTCGACGAGGCCGAGCATGTCGTCGACCTGCTTCTTCACCGACTTGATGCCGCGCCGGCGCAGGCCGAAGGCGATGTTCTCGGAGATGTCGAGGTGCGGGAAGAGCGCGTAGCTCTGGAAGACGGTGTTGACCGGGCGCTTGTACGGCGGCAGGCCGGTGACGTCCTTGTCGCCGAGGTGGACGGTGCCGGTGGTGGGGTCCTCCAGGCCGGCGATCATCCGCAGGGTGGTCGTCTTGCCGCAGCCGGACGCCCCGAGGAGGGCGAAGAAGGAGCCCTGCGGGATGGTGAGGTCGAGCGGGTGCACGGCCGTGAAGGAGCCGTAAGTCTTGCTGATCCCGGAGAGGCGGACGTCGCCGCCTTCTGTCTTCTGCGTCATGGGGTGTGGTCCCAGGGTGGTGAGAGGGGCGGAAGCGGACAGCGGTTCAGGCGCCGATGAGCTTGGCGAACTTCTCCTCGTACGCCGTCTCTTCCTTGCCACTGAGCGAACGGAAGGCGCGGGACTTCGCGGCCATCGCCTTGTCGGGGAGGATCAGCGTGTTCGAGGCCATCGACTTGTCGATCTTCGCCAGCTCCTCGCGGACGCCGTCGACGGGACAGACGTAGTTGATGTACGCGGCGAGCTGGGCGGCGACGGGCGGCTCGTAGTAGTAGTCGATGAGCTTCTCGGCGTTGGCCTTGTGCCGTGCCTTGGCGGGGACCAGCAGGTTGTCCGTGGACGTGATGTAGCCGGCGTCCGGGATGACGAACTCGATGTCCGGGTTGTCGGCCTGGAGCTGGATGATGTCGCCGGCCCAGGCGAGGCAGGCCGCCATGTCGCCCTTGCTCAGGTCCGACGTGTAGTCGTTGCCGGTGAAGCGGCGGATCTGCTTCTTGTCGACGGCCTTCTGCATCCGGGCGACGGCCGCGTCGAAGTCGTCGTCGCTGAACGTCCCCGGGTCCTTGCCCATGTCCAGGAGGGTCATGCCGACGGAGTCGCGCATCT
Organism: Streptomyces sp. NPDC054887; assembly: GCF_053610585.1. Lineage (NCBI taxonomy): Bacteria > Bacillati > Actinomycetota > Actinomycetes > Kitasatosporales > Streptomycetaceae > Streptomyces > Streptomyces sp. NPDC054887. The sequence goes on from NZ_JBSGYQ010000047.1 coordinate 37,171, forward strand.
CGGAGAGGAAGCCGACCTTGCCCTTGAGCTTCGGGTCGTCGAGGAGCTGGCTGACGCTCTCGATCTTCCGGCCGCCGGTCGCCTTCTTGTTGTAGGCGATGACGGTGGAGATGCCGGTCCAGGGGTACGAGTAGGCGCGTCCCGGGTCCCAGTCGGGTGACCGGAACTGCGAGGACAGGTTGGCGTACGCGTGCGGCAGGTTCGCCGGGTCGAGCTTCTGCGCCCAGCCGAGCCGGATGAGCCGGGCGGCCAGCCAGTCGGTCACGTTGATAAGGTCGCGCCCGGTGTCCTGGCCCGCCGCGAGCTGCGGTTTGATCTTCCCGAAGAACTCGACGTTGTCGTTGATGTCCTCGGTGTACTTGACCGTGATCCCGGTCCGCTTCCTGAAGGCGTCCAGGGTGGGCCGGCTCTTCTCGTCCTCGCTGACGTCCATGTACTCGGTCCAGTTGGAGAAGCTGATCCGCTTCTCCGAGGCCGAGTGGTCGTCGGAGGCGGGCGAGTCGCCTTCCCGCTTGGCCGGCGGGATGCCGCACGCGCTCAGCGTGCCGAGACCGCCGACCGCGAGCGCGCCGATGCCTGAGGCGCGCAGCATCGAACGGCGGCTGAGGGCGCCCCTGCCGTTGGCCATGCTGCGTCGCATCGCGGCCAGTTGGGCCGCGGAAAGGCTGTCGGGCTGGTACTGCTCCATGCGCAAGTGCCCTTTCGGGTGGGTGTGGCCGCTGGTCGTGCGGCGTACTTATCGGTCCCCGAAGATCGTGCGGTGCCAGTCCTTGCGGGCGACCGCGGTGTTGTCGTACATCACGTGCTTGACCTGCGTGTACTCCTCGTGGGAGTACGACGACATGTCCTTGCCGTAGCCGCTGGCCTTGTATCCTCCGTGCGGCATCTCGCTGATGATCGGGATGTGGTCGTTCACCCACACGCAGCCCGCCTTGAGCTCGCGGGTGGCGCGGTTGGCGCGGAACACGTCGCGGGTCCAGGCGGAGGCGGCGAGTCCGTACGGGGTGTCGTTGGCCAGCGCGATCCCTTCGTCGTCGGTGTCGAAGGGCAGGACGACCAGGACCGGCCCGAAGATCTCGGCCTGGACGATCTCGCTGTCCTGGGGGGCGTCGGCGACGAGCGTGGGCCGGTAGTACGCGCCCTTGGCGAGGTCGCCGCCGGGCGCCTCGCCGCCCGTGACGACCCGGGCGTACGACCGTGCCCGCTCGACGAAGCCGGCGACCCGGTCGCGCTGGGCGTGGCTGATGAGCGGCCCGAGGTCGGTGGACGGGTCGAAGGGGTCGCCGAGCCGTACGCCGTCCATCGTCTCGGCGACGCCCTCGACGAAGGCGTCGTAGAGGGGGCGCTGGACGTAGGCGCGGGTGGCGGCCGTGCAGTCCTGGCCGGTGTTGATGAGGCCGGCGGCCACCGCGCCGTTCACCGCGGCTTCGAGGTCCGCGTCGTCGAAGACCACGAAGGGCGCCTTGCCGCCGAGTTCGAGGTGCAGGCGCTTGACGGTGGCGGTGGCGATCTCCGCCACGCGCTTGCCCACGGCCGTCGAGCCGGTGAACGAGGTCATGACCACGTCCGGGTGCCCGACGAGGTGCTCGCCCACGTCCTTGCCCGCGCCGGTGACGATGTTGACGACGCCGTCCGGGATGCCGGCGTCCTTCGCGGCCTGCGCGAACATGACGGACGTCAGGGGCGTGAGCTCGGCGGGCTTCAGGACGATGGTGTTGCCGGCCGCGATCGCCGGCAGCACCTTCCAGGCGGCCATCTGGAGGGGGTAGTTCCAGGGGGCGATGGACCCGACGACCCCGATGGGCTCCCGCCGTACGTACGAGGTGTGGTCGCCGGAGTACTCGCCGGCCGACTTGCCTTCGAGGTGCCGGGCCGCGCCCGCGAAGAACGCGGTGTTGTCGATGCTGCCGGGCACGTCGAACTCGGTGGACAGCTTGATGGGCTTGCCGCACTGGAGCGACTCGACGTAGGCGAAGTCGTCCGCCTGCTCGGTGAGCACGGCGGCGAAGCGGTGCATCGCGTCCGAGCGCTCGCCGGGGGTGGCGGCGGACCATCCGGGGAACGCCTCGCGCGCGGCGGCGACGGCGGCGTCCACGTCAGCGGTGGACGCCAGCTCGTACTCGTAGACCTTCTCGCCGGTCGCGGGGTCCACGACGGCGTGTGTCCGTCCCGAGGTGCCCGCCCGCAGCTGTCCGCCGATGTACTGCGCACCGTCCGCGAATCGGTCCTGCACCGGGAAGCGGTTGACCATGACGCACTCCGTAGCTCCAGCTGGATTTGAGTGCCGATCCTGACAGAGCAGCTGATCACCAACAAGGGATTCCGTTGTTGCCTTTTGGTTACGCGACGGAATCGGTCGACCATGTGTCGAGGTGAACCGCAAATACGGGACGGAGTGTCCGTGGCGCCCGCGCACCTGGCGTGGCATGCCGCCGTTCCACGGCGAAACCGCAGGTGGGACGGGGGGTGGCGGCGGGCCCCCACAGCAGGAGGCCCCCGGTCGGGGACCGGGGGCCGGCGTGCGCGGAGGGGTGGCGCGAAGACGCCTAACCGCGGACGGGCGCCTCGACGACCAGGGACGAGTTGGCGTACGGGTCGTACTCCGGCGACTCCAGGTCCTTCTCGTTCTCCGCCTGCACGATCGCCCAGACGATGAACCCGATGAACGCCGCGCTCAGCACGAAGCCGACGACCCCGAGGATGATGCCGGCCAGCGCCATCCCGGCGTTCGTGGCCTCGCCGCGCTGCACCCGCTTGCGGCCCAGGATGCCGAAGATCAGCGCGAGGATGCCCAGGATGATGCCGAGCCCGTAGGCGCAGAAGAACGTGACGGCGATGATGCCGAGCACCATCGCGGTGATGCCGTAGCCGTTCGCGGGCGCCGGGACCTGCTGCCCGGTCCAGGCGGCCGGGCCGCCGTAGCCGGCGTACCCGGGGTAGCCGCCGGTGGTGTACGGGCCCTGGGGCTGCGGCGTCGCGTACGCCGGGTAGCCGTACTGGCCGGGAATCGTCTGCCCCGGAGTGACGGGCGCGGTCGGCGGCGGCGGCACCGCGCCGGGTCCCGGAGTCCCGCCCGGCCCGTATCCCGGCGCCGGTTCCCCGGTCGGCACCGAGGTGACCGTCTGCTGGTCGTGCACGGCCGGACGGCCGGTCGCCGGCTTGTCCAGCGGCACCTTGCGCGCCGGCTGGTCCGGCGGAGCCCAGGGGTCCCGCGGCTGCTCGGGCGGCGGGCCCGAGGGGTGGTTCGCGTTGTCTGACATGTGCTCCCCCATCGTGGTTCCGCCATGCTACGGCCTGCGTTCCGCCCCGTACCGCCCGCCTACGATGATCCTTGAACCCCCTCAGCCCGCCGTTGTCCCGGAGGATCCGATGACCGATCTGCACCCCTTCGTCGCAGGGCTGCCCAAGGCCGAACTGCATGTGCACCACGTCGGATCCGCCTCCCCCCGCATCGTCTCCGAGCTGGCCGCCCGCCACCCCGACTCGAAGGTCCCGACCGACCCCGAGGCGCTCGCGGACTACTTCACGTTCACCGACTTCGCGCACTTCATCGACGTGTACCTGTCCGTCGTCGACCTGATCCGCACCCCGGAGGACGTCCGGCTGCTGACCTACGAGGTCGCCCGCGACATGTCCCGGCAGAACATCCGGTACGCCGAGCTGACCATCACGCCGTTCAGCTCGACCCGCCGCGGCATCGACGAGAAGGCGTTCATGGAGGCCATCGAGGACGCCCGCAGGGCGGCGGAGAAGGAGCTGGGCACCGTACTGCGCTGGTGCTTCGACATCCCGGGCGAGGCCGGCCTGGAGGCGGCGGAGGAGACCACGAGGCTGGCCGTGGACCTGCGCCCGGAGGGCCTGGTGTCGTTCGGGCTCGGCGGACCCGAAATCGGCGTGCCCCGCCCGCAGTTCAAGCCGTACTTCGACCGCGCGATCGCGGCCGGGCTGCACTCCGTGCCGCACGCCGGTGAGACGACCGGCCCCCAGACCGTCTGGGACGCGCTGAACCACCTGCGCGCCGAGCGCGTCGGCCACGGCACCAGCTCGGTCCGGGACCCGGAGCTGCTGGCCCACCTCGCCGAGCACCGCATCGCGCTGGAGGTCTGCCCGACCTCCAACATCGCGACCCGCGCGGTGGCCACGCTGGACGAGCACCCCCTCCGGCGGATGGCCGAAGCGGGCGTCCTGGTCACCATCAACAGCGACGACCCGCCGATGTTCGGCACCGACCTCAACAGCGAGTACGTCGTCGCGGCCCGCCTGCTCGGCCTCGACGAGCGCGGTGTCGCCGAACTCGCCAAGAACGCGGTGGAGGCGTCCTTCCTCGACCCGGCGGGCAAGCGGCGGATCGCCGCCGAGATCGACGCGTACACCGAGAACTGGCTCGCCCGGTAACACGCCGCCGGACAATGGGCCCATGCGCACTGTGACTGCCGTGGCCCACCGCGGCGACCCGTACCGGCTCCGTGAGAACACGCTCGCCTCGCTCCGCTCGGCGGTGGAGCGGGGCGCGGACGCCGTGGAGATCGACGTCCGGCCGACCCGCGACGGTGTCCCCGTGCTGCTGCACGACGACTCGCTCAAGCGGCTCTGGGGTCACGAACGGCTGCTCGCGCACCTCACCGAGCGGGAGCTGCGCGAGACGACGGGCGGCGAAGTCCCCACCCTGCGGGAGGCGTTGACCGCCCTCGCCGACAGCCGCGTCATGATCGACCTGCCGGGGGCCACGGCCGCGTCGGTCCGCGCCGTGGTCGGCGTCGTGCACGAGTGCGGGGCGGCGGAGCGCGCGTACTACTGCGGGGGCGCCTCGGCCATGCTCGACGTACGCGCCGCCGATCCGGGCGCCGAGATCGCCCTGACCTGGACGACGCTCACCCCGCCGCGCCCGGCGCTGCTCGACGCGGTCAAGCCCCGCTGGCTCAACTACCGCTTCGGTCTGGTCGGCCGCGACCTCGCGGAGCGGGTGCACCGGGACGGCATGCTGGTGTCCGCGTGGACCGCCGACACCGGGCGCACGATGCGCCGCCTGATCGGCCACGGCGTCGACTCCATCACCACCAACCGCGTGAACACCCTGGCCGGCATCCTGCGGCGCACACGCTGAGATCACTCGTGCCGCCCACTCGCGTCCCGCGCGCGAAGGGCGGGCAACAGACAGTCCGTCCGTCGCCCGCCCCGGTGGAACAGCGTCGTGATCAGCCCTCGAGGGAGGTCATCACGTGCTTGATGCGCGTGTAGTCCTCGAAGCCGTACGCGGAGAGGTCCTTGCCGTAACCGGACTTCTTGAAGCCGCCGTGCGGCATCTCGGCGACCAGCGGGATGTGGGTGTTGATCCACACGCAGCCGAAGTCGAGGTTCTTGGACATGCGCATCGCCCGCGCGTGGTTCTTGGTCCACACCGAGGACGCCAGCGCGTACTCGACGCCGTTGGCCCACTCCAGGGCCTGCGCCTCGTCCGTGAAGGACTGGACGGTGATGACGGGGCCGAAGACCTCGTTCTGGATGATCTCGTCGTCCTGCTTGAGGCCGGAGACGACGGTCGGGGCGTAGAAGTAGCCCTTGTCGCCGACCTGCTGGCCGCCCGCCTCCACCTTGGCGTGCGCCGGCAGCCGCTCGATGAAGCCGCTGACCTGCTTGAGCTGGTTGGCGTTGTTGAGCGGGCCGTACAGCACGTCCTCGTCGTCCGGCTGGCCGGTCTTGGTGTCCTGGGCGGCCTTGGCCAGCGCCGTCACGAACTCGTCGTGAATCGACTCCTGCACGAGCACGCGCGTGGCGGCCGTACAGTCCTGGCCGGCGTTGAAGAAGCCCGCGACCGAGATGTCCTCGACGGCCTTGGCGATGTCGGTGTCCTCGAAGACGACGACCGGCGCCTTGCCGCCCAGCTCGAGGTGGACGCGCTTGACGTCCTTGGCGGCGGACTCGGCGACCTGCATGCCGGCGCGTACGGAACCGGTGATGGAGGCCATGGCCGGGACCGGGTGCTCGACCATCGCACGGCCGGTGTCACGGTCGCCGCAGACGACGTTGAAGACGCCCTTGGGGACGATGGAGCCGATGATCTCGGCCATCAGGACGGTCGAGGCGGGCGTGGTGTCCGACGGCTTGAGGACGACGGTGTTGCCCGCGGCGAGCGCCGGGGCGAACTTCCAGACGGCCATCATCATCGGGTAGTTCCACGGCGCCACCTGCGCGCAGACGCCGACCGGCTCACGGCGCACGATGGAGGTCAGGCCCTCCATGTACTCGCCGGCGGAGCGGCCTTCGAGGAGCCGGGCCGCACCCGCGAAGAAGCGGATCTGGTCGACCATGGGCGGCAGTTCCTCGGTCCGCGTGAGGCCGAGCGGCTTGCCGGTGTTCTCGGACTCGGCCGCGATGAGCTCCTCGGCGCGCTCCTCGAAGGCGTCCGCGATCTTGAGCAGCGCCTTCTGGCGCTCCGCGGGCGTGGTGTCGCGCCACGCCGGGAAGGCCGCGGCGGCCGCCGCCATGGCGGCGTCGACGTCCTCCTGGCCGGAGAGCGGGGACGTGGCGTACACGTCGCCCGTGGCCGGGTTGACCACGTCGATGGTCCGCCCGTCGGCGGCTTCGCGGAACTCTCCGTCGATGTAGTTGCGCAGGCGGCGCGGTTCGGTGGTCACAGCCACCCCTCCTTGTGCGATGTCCGATTGCTGAGATCCCTACCCTAGTCGCTCGGGTGTCGCTTTCGACATACCCGCCCGCCAGTAACTTCGGATTCAGCAAGATCCGAAGCTCCAAACAACGGATTTCATCGGTTTGGGGTTGCGGAACAGTCGAGACGTCGTGCACAGTGAGGACGTGGCCAGTAGAAGCACAGATTCCAGGACCGGGAACGGGTCGTCCCCCACGGTCGATGCCGTCTCTCTGGCGATCATCGAGCAGCTGCAGGAGGACGGACGCCGTCCCTACGCCGCGATCGGCAAGGCCGTCGGCCTCTCCGAGGCGGCCGTGCGCCAGCGCGTACAGAAGCTGCTCGACCAGGGCGTGATGCAGATCGTCGCCGTCACCGACCCGCTCACCGTGGGCTTCCGGCGGCAGGCCATGGTCGGCATCAACGTCGAGGGCGACCTCGATCCCGTCGCCGAAGCGCTGACTGCCATGGCCGAATGCGAGTACGTGGTGATGACCGCGGGCTCCTTCGACCTCATGGTGGAGATCGTCTGCGAGGACGACGACCACCTGCTCGAAGTGATCAACCGACGGATCCGGACGCTCCCCGGCGTGCGATCCACCGAGAGCTTCGTCTACCTCAAGCTGAAGAAGCAGACCTATATGTGGGGAACCCGATAGTCGTGAGCCAGGACCTCTCCAAGACCGCGTACGACCACCTGTGGATGCATTTCACCCGCATGTCGTCCTACGAGAACGCACCCGTGCCCACCATCGTGCGTGGTGAGGGCACCTACATCTACGACGACAAGGGCAAGAAGTACCTCGACGGTCTCTCCGGCCTGTTCGTGGTCAACGCCGGCCACGGCCGCCACGAGCTCGCGGAGACCGCGTACAAGCAGGCGCAGGAGCTCGCCTTCTTCCCGATCTGGTCGTACGCCCACCCCAAGGCCGTCGAGCTGGCCGAGCGCCTGGCGAACTACGCGCCGGGCGACCTGAACAAGGTCTTCTTCACCACCGGCGGTGGCGAGGCGGTCGAGACCGCGTGGAAGCTGGCGAAGCAGTACCACAAGCTCACCGGCAACCACACCAAGTACAAGGTGATCTCCCGCGCGGTGGCCTACCACGGCACCCCGCAGGGCGCCCTGTCCATCACGGGTCTGCCGGCTCTGAAGGCACCCTTCGAGCCGCTCGTACCGGGTGCGCACAAGGTGCCGAACACCAACATCTACCGCGCGCCGATCCACGGCGACGACCCCGAGGCCTTCGGCCGCTGGGCCGCCGACCAGATCGAGCAGGAGATCCTCTTCGAGGGCCCCGAGACCGTCGCGGCCGTCTTCCTGGAGCCGGTGCAGAACGCCGGCGGCTGCTTCCCGCCGCCGCCCGGGTACTTCCAGCGGGTCCGCGAGATCTGCGACAAGTACGGCGTGCTGCTCGTCTCCGACGAGGTCATCTGCGCCTTCGGCCGCCTCGGCACGATGTTCGCCTGCGACAAGTTCGACTACGTGCCGGACATGATCACCTGCGCGAAGGGCATGACGTCGGGCTACTCCCCGATAGGCGCCTGCATCGTCTCCGACCGCATCGCCGAGCCGTTCTACAAGGGTGACAACACCTTCCTGCACGGCTACACCTTCGGTGGCCACCCCGTCTCCGCGGCGGTCGGCTGCGCGAACCTCGACATCTTCGAGCGCGAGGGCCTCAACCAGCACGTGCTCGACAACGAGGACGCGTTCTTCTCGACGCTGAAGAAGCTCAACGACCTGCCGATCGTCGGCGACGTCCGCGGCAACGGCTTCTTCTACGGCATCGAGCTGGTCAAGGACAAGGCCACGAAGGAGACCTTCACGGACGAGGAGACGGAGCGCGTGCTCTACGGCTTCCTCTCCAAGGCCCTCTTCGAGAACGGCCTGTACTGCCGTGCCGACGACCGTGGCGACCCGGTCGTCCAGCTCGCGCCGCCGCTGATCTCCAACCAGGACACCTTCGACGAGATCGAGGGAATCCTGCGCCAGGTGCTCACCGAGGCGTGGACCAAGCTCTGATCCCGGAGCAGCAGGCCGACCCCGTCGGCCACGGTCCGGGCTTGCTCTGATCGTATGACCCAGTCGCGGCCCGGATACCCCCGTTCGAGTGAGAACGGACGTATCCGGGCCGCGCGCTTGCCACGCCACCACCCCTCGCGTCCTTACGGTGCAGTGACCGATCGGCCCCGTCTTCGTTCCCCCATACGGGGGACGGGATATCTGCTGTGACGCTCAAGACGTGCTGTGACCACTCAAGACGCGAGGTGTACGCCATGGTGGCCCCGCCCGACAACGATGTGCTGTGGGCACGCTCCCTGCACTGCTCCCACGGCGGATCGCCCGCCCTCACCGGCGTTTCGCTGGGTGTGCGCGAGGGCGAGATCGTCGCCGTCACCGGCCCGCGCGGCAGCGGCAAGACGACCCTCCTCCAGTGCCTCTCCGGCCGGATCGTCCCCCAGCAGGGGGAGGTCTGGTTCAACAGCGTGCCCGTCCATACGATGAGCGCCCCGCTGCGCGAGAGGCTGCGCGGCGACCGGTTCGGCTGGATCGGCCCCGAGCCCCGGCTCGTGCCGGAACTCAAGGCGTGGGAGAACGCCGCCCTGCCCCTCCTGCTGAACGGCGTCTCGCACCGCGCCGCGAAGAAGGCCGCCATGGAGTGGCTGGAGCGGCTCGACATCGGCGCGGTCGCGCGCAAGCGGCCGGCCGCCCTGCCACAGTCCCAGCGCCAGCGGATCGCCGTGGCCCGCGCCCTGGTCACCGGACCGACGGTGATCTTCGCCGACGAGCCGACGGCGCCGCTGCACCGCGCCGACCGCGCTCAGGTCCTGCGTACGCTCACCACCGCGGCCCGGTCGCACGAGATCACCGTGCTCCTCGCGACCCACGACCCGGACGTGGCGGCGGTCGCGGACCGTACGGTGTCGCTGCTCGACGGGCGCCGCGTCAACCCCGTACAGCCCGACGGCGGCGACGGTGCGGAAGGCCGGGCCGCGTGCTCGCTCTCCGTCTAGCCCGCGGCACCCACCCGCTGGTCCTGCTGCGCCGGCTGCTGGTCGCGGCGGCGTCCGCCGGTGTGGGCCTCCTCCTCCTGTGCGCCCTGGGGTACGCCCTGGGCCACCCCGAACAGTCCGCGGGCTCGGTGCGGCGCCTGCTCTGGTGCCTGCCCCCGCTGGCGGCCGCCGTCTACTTCGCGGTGGGGGTGGCCCGTACCGACCCGGGTACGCGGGCCCCCCGCGCCGGGCTGTCCGCCGTGGGCCTCGGCCCGGTGCGGCTGGCCGCCCTGGCGGCGGTGTCCACCGCCCTGTCGTGCGCGCTGGGCAGCGCGCTCGCCCTTCTGCTCTTCCTCCACCTGCGCGGCGGCCTCACCGGGCTGCCGTTCGACGGCGCCGGGGCCGAGCTGCTGGGCGCGGGCCGGCCGCTGCCTCGGGCCGGCGCCCTGACCCTGCTGTGCGTGGTGCCGGTGTCGGCGGCGACCGCGTGCGCCCTGGCGCTGCGGCCGCGACCGGTGAAGCGCCAGGACGCCGAGCCCGTCTCCCCGACGGGCCTGCCGTGGGGCGTGGCCCTCGTCGCGGCGGGCCTCGCGGTCGAGACGTACCTGACCCGGGGCCGGCCGGGCACGGCACTCGCGCTGCCGGGCCGGCTGGACGTCGCACCCGCCGGTGTGCTGGCCGGCTGGGCTCTGACCGCCGTCGGACTGGCGCTGGCGGGCCCCGGACTGACGTACCTCTCGGGGCGCCTCCTCCAGTCGCTCCGCCCGGGCGCGGCCCGGCTGCTGGCGGGCCGCTTCCTGATGAACGAGGCCCGCCGTCTCGGTCGGCCGCTGGGCGTGGTCTGCGCGGTGGCGTCGGCAGCGGTCGCAGCGGCCGGCCTCCGCGACGCCGGCTCCCCCGCCCACGCCGCCTTCGGTCCGCTGGCCGGGCTGGGCGCGGGGCTGGTGCTGACCTGCGCGCTGGGGACGCTGGTGATGGCCGCCCTGGAGGCGAAGCAGTACCGCGCGCCGACCACCGAAGCGCTGGTGGGCCTGGGCGCCCCACCGCAGACGCTCCGCGCGGCGGCGGCCCTGCGAGCGGCGGCCGTCCTCACGGTCTTCACCCCGATCACCCTCGCCCTGGCCACGCTCGCCGCGGTCCCCCTGACCCAGTAACACCCCGCCCCGGCCACGCCCGCCCCCTCTTCGGGCCCGGGCCCGTCCGAGGGCCACGGACCGTACGACGCGCTCGCGGAATCCGGTCGCCCGCCTCCGGCCCCGGTCCGGCGCCTCCCTCGGCCCCGCGCCCGGCCGCCACCCCCGTCCGGGGCCCGCGAGGCCGTACGGGCCCATGGGCGGGGGTGGGCGCACCTCCACCGGACCCGGGGAAGCTCCACGGGGCGTACGGGTCGCAACCCCGTCCCGCTCGTCGACCCGTGGAGCGGCCCCCGCCCGGCCCGCGCCCCCGCGGGTCACGGCCCCGGGGCTCGGACCGGGGACACGTACCGCCTAGCATCTTCGGGTGCCTCAACTCTCGGACCGTGCCCAGGACCCCGCCCCCGACCGCGAGATCGAAACGCTCGCCGAGTTCGACGACGCCGTCGCGGGCGGTTCGCTCGGGGGATACCGGGTGCAGGCCGTCGACCTGACGGCCCGTACCCCCGAACTCCTCGCCGTCGCCACGTCCGGCGCTGTGTTCCTCGGCTGCCCCATGGAGCCCGAGGGCCTGGCCAAGGTCCGTGCGGACGGCGCGCTCGTCTTCCCGCCCGTCCCGGATCTCCCCTTCGACCCGTACCGCGGCCTCCTGTACACCCCGGACACCCTCTTCGCGTACCTGGACCAGGGCTACGAGGCCACCCCCGACGCACTCGCCTACGCCTGGTTCCAGCGCACCAAGGCCGACGGCGACATACTCGCCTCGATGCTCCGCTCCATCCACGACGACGCGGTGTCCGACGCCCTCGACGAGCACCTGGCCGGCGCCCGCGTCGTCGGCGTCATGGGCGGCCACGCCATGGCGCGCGGCACCAGCGCGTACGCGGGCGCCGCCCGCCTCGGCCGCACGCTCGCCCGCAGCGGCCTGACCGTGGCGACCGGCGGCGGCCCCGGCGCGATGGAGGCGGCGAACCTCGGCGCGTACCTCGCGCCGGTCGAGGAGGACTCCGCGCTCGACGAGGCACTCGAACTCCTCGCCAAGACGCCGTCCTTCAGGCCCTCCGTCACCGACTGGGCCCGCGCCGCCTTCGACGTGCGCGACCGCTGGCCGTCCGGCGGCGACTCCATCGGCATCCCCACCTGGTTCTACGGCCACGAGCCGCCGAACCCCTTCGCCGGCCACATCGCGAAATACTTCGCCAACGCGACCCGCGAGGACGGCCTGCTCGCGCGCTGCGACGGCGGCGTCGTCTTCCTCCCCGGGGCGGCCGGCACGGTCCAGGAGATCTTCGACAACGCGACCCCCAACTACTACGAGTCGCGCGGCGAACCGACCCCCATGGTCCTCGTCGACCGCGCCCACTGGACCGAGAAGCACCCCACCTGGCCGCTTCTGCGGTCCCTGGCCGCGGGCCGCCCGATGGAGTCACGCGTCGCCCTGGTCGACACCGTCGAAGAGGCCCCGGCCGCCCTGGCCCGCCTGTCCGGCTGACGGCCGGCCGAGCCGCCCGCACGCCCGCGCGCAGCACGGTGGCGTCGCGCAGGTCCCGGTACGGGCGCCCGCGCGCTCCGCGCCGGCGGGTGGCCGAGCCGTCCGAAGCCGACATAAGGAACGTCGTGAGCCCGACCGGGGGCGGCGGGGACACAACAGCCACCGACTCCCGTACGGCGTCGCGCGCACGGCGTCCCCACACCCGCAGCGCCCCTAGCCCTCCAGCACCACGACCTCGTCCCCCGCGAACGCCACCCCCACCTCCGCGCCCACCTCCGGCGCGTCGCGCAGCGCGCACTCCGCCTCCAGCCGCGGCGCTCCCGCCGGCTGGAGCAGCAGGGCCACGTGGTGTCCCCGGAACGTCCGCGCGGTGACGCCGCACCGCAGGCCCTCCGCCGCCGGCACCAGCCTGACGCCGGCGGGCCGCACCAGCAGCCGGGCCTCCCCCTGCGCCGTGCCCGCCGGGACCGGGACCTTGCCCCAGACGGTGTCGGCCGCCTCGCCGCTCACCGTCGCCGCCACGACGTTGTCGAAGCCCAGGAACCGCGCGACGAACTCGGAGGCCGGCCGCTGCCAGACCTCCAGCGGCGTACCGGTCTGCGCGATCCGGCCGTCCCGCATCACCACGACCCGGTCGGCGAGCGCGAAGGCTTCGCCCTGGTCGTGCGTGACGGCCAGCACGGTCGTGCCCAGCCGCCCGAAGAGCTGCCGCAGCTCGACGACGAGCCGCTCGCGCAGTCCTCGGTCCAGCTGTCCCAGCGGCTCGTCGAGCATCAGCAGCTTCGGCTCCGGTGCGAGCGCCCGCGCCAGCGCGACCCGCTGCTGCTCGCCGCCCGACAGCGTGCTGACCGCTCGCCGTCCGGCGCCGGGCAGACCGACCAGCGCCAGCAGTTCCTCGACCCGGCGGGCCTGCTCGGCCCTGCCCGCGCCCCTCATCCGCAGCCCGAAGGCGACATTCCCGCCGACGTCCCGCTGCGGGAAGAGCTGGTGGTCCTGGAACATCAGCCCGACGCCCCGCCGGTGCACCGGCACTCCCCGCTGGTCGTGCCCGTCGAGCAGCACCCGCCCTGCGTCCGCCGCCTGGAGCCCGGCGACGACCCGCAGCAGCGTGGACTTCCCGCTGCCGCTCGGCCCGAGCACGCACACCACTTCGTGTTCGGCGACCTCCAGGTCCACGTCGTCGAGCGCGGCCCGCTTCCCGAACCGCACGGTCGCCCCGTCGAGCCGCAACATCAGAACTCCCCCGCTCCGGAGCGGTCGGGCCGCAGGCGTTCCAGCACCAGCAGCGCCACCGCGCACACCACCATCAGAATCGTGCTCAGGGCCATCGCCTGCCCGTAGCTGAGGTCCCCGGCCCGCCCCAGCAGCCGCGCCACGGCCACCGGCAGCGTCGGGTTGTCGGGCCGCGCGATGAAGACGGTCGCCCCGAACTCACCCAGCGACACGGCGAACGCGAACCCGGCGGCGACCAGCAGCGCCCGCCGCACCATCGGCAGGTCGACCTCCCGCCACGCCCGCAGCGGCGAGGCCCCGAGCACCGCCGCCGCCTCGCGCAGCCGCGCGTCGACCGCCCTCAGTACGGGCAGCATGATCCGTACGACGAACGGCACTCCGACCAGCGCCTGCGCCAGCGGCACCAGGATCCACGACGTGCGCAGGTCCAGCGGCGGCCGGTCGAGGGTGATGAGGAAGCCGAAGCCCACCGTCACGGCGGAGACGCCCAGCGGCAGCATCAGCAGCGCGTCGAAACCGCGCACCAGCCGCCCCGCCCGCCGGGTCAGCGCCGCCGCCGCGAGACCGCCGACGACCAGCGCGATCGCCGTCGCGGCGAGGGCGTACTGGAGCGAGTTCCACACCGCTTCCAGCGGCGGTACGAGGAAGGTGCCCCCGCTCGCACCGGCCGACTGGAGCGCCCGGTAGTACCCGAACCCGTACCCGTCGGGCCCGTCCAGCGACCGCTCGACGAGCACCCCGAGCGGTACCAGGATCAGCGCCGCCACGGTCGCCAGCACCCCGCCGAGCAGCCCCCACTGCCCGGCCCCGCGCGGCCGCCGGGAGGTGTGGGCCGGGTCGACCAGCTTCAGGGCGCTCTCCGCGCGCCGTACCGTCCAGGCGTGTACGGCGAGGATCGCGCCGACCGCCGCGAACTGCGCCAGCGTCAGTACGGCGGCCGTCGGGAGGTCGAGGAACTGGGCGGTCTGCCGGTAGATCTCCACCTCCAGGGTGGAGTAGGCGGGCCCGCCGAGGATCTGCACGACGCCGAACGAGGTGAACGTGAACAGGAAGACCATCAGTGCGGCGGCGGCGACGGCGGGCGCCAGCGCCGGCAGCGTCACCCGCCGCCAGGCGGCGAACCGCCCGGCGCCGAGCACCCGCGCCGCCTCTTCCTGGCGCGGATCGAGCTGCGACCACAGGCCGCCCACGGTCCGTACGACGACGGCGTAGTTGAAGAAGACGTGCGCGAGCAGGATCGCCCACACACTGGTGTCGAGCCGTACGCCCCACACCTCGTCCAGCAGCCCGCCCCGCCCGAGCAGCGCCAGGAACGCCGTCCCGACGACGACCGTCGGCAGCACGAAGGGCACCGTGACGACGGCCCGCAGGATCTGCTTGCCGGGGAAGTCGAGCCGGGCGAAGACGTACGCCGCCGGGAGCGCGATCAGCAGGGTCAGCGCCGTCGAGGCGAGCGCCTGCCAGGTGGTGAACCACAGCACCGCGCGGATGTCCGGCTGGGCGAGCACCTCGCCGATCCGGCCGAACTGCCAGACGCCGTCCGCCTTCAGGCCGCGTCCGACGATCGCGGCCACGGGGTAGGCGAAGAACACCGCGAAGAACGCGACGGGCACGGCCATCAGGCCGAACCGCACCGCGCTCCCGCGGAGGTCCCGGTCCTTCGTCGCTTTCCCGGCTACTTCAGGACGAGCGAGGACCACGACTTGACCCACTGCTCACGCTTGTCGGCGATCTTCTCGGGGGCCACGGTCTGCGGCTTGTCGACGACCACGCCGTGCTTCGTGAACAGCGCGGGGAGCTTCGCGTCCTTGATCACCGGGTTGACGAACATGTTGAGCGGCATGTCCTCCTGGAACTTCTTCCCGATGAGGAAGTCGATGAGCGCCTTGCCGCCCTCCGCGTTCCTCGCACCGGTCAGCAGCCCCGCGAACTCCGTCTGCCGGAAGCAGGTGCCGGTCGCGACGCCGGTCGGCGCCTCCTTGGGCTGCGGCTCGGCGTACAGCACCTCGACGGGCGGGCTGGAGGCGTACGAGACCACGAGCGGCCGGTCCGCCCTGGCCTTCTTGCCGCCCGCGGAGCCGGAGAACTCCTCGTTGTACGCCTGCTCCCAGCCGTCGACGACCTTGACGCCGTTGGCCCGGAGCTTCTTCCAGTAGCGCTCCCAGCCGTCGTCGCCGTACTCGCCGACCGTGCCGAGCAGGAAACCGAGGCCGGGCGACGAGGTGCCGGCGTTCTCGGTGACGAGGAGGTTCTTGTACTGCGGCTTGATCAGGTCGTCGAAGGACTTCGGCGGCGCGAGCTTCTTGTCCGCGAAGTACTTCTTGTCGTAGTTGACGCAGATGTCGCCGGTGTCGACGGGCGTGACGCGGTGCTCGCCCTTGTCCGGCTGGACCTCGTCCGGGACGCCGGCGAGTCCCTCGGCCTCGTACGGCGTGAAGATGCCGTTGTCGAGGGCCCGGGAGAGCAGCGTGTTGTCGACGCCGAAGAAGACGTCGCCGCGCGGGGAGCCCTTGGTGAGGATCTCCTGATTGAGCGCGGCGCCCGCGTCCCCGCTCTTGAGGACCTTGACCGTGTAGCCGGTCTCCTTGGTGAACGCCTTCAGCACGGCCTCGGACGCGTTGAACGAGTCGTGGCTGACCAGCGTCACGGTCTTGGACTTCTTCTTGCCGTCGCCGGAGCCGGCGTCCTGTGTGTCGCCGCCGCACGCGGCGAGCGTGGAGACGCCGAGAGCGGCGGCCAGCGCGGTGATCGCGAACTTCTTGGTGGTGCTCACTGACTTCCTCCTGGGATGGCACATCCAGGAAGAGACGCGGCCCTGCCCGCGGAAAACGGGCAGGGCGCAACAGCTCGAGTAGTGACCGAACTTCCTACCCAGAATGACCTGGGCAAGGTTCAGAGGGTCTGCGGCGTACCGCACTCTCAGCGCTGTGGCGCTCCCCTGTCGGAATATGAAAATGTGCGGCCCACGTTACACGGGCCGATTTCCGGCCTACCGCTCGGTGGCCGCCAGCTGCCCGCACGCTCCGTCGATCTCCTGACCGCGGGTGTCCCGTACGGTCACCGGCACGCCGTGGGCCGCGATCGCCGCGACGAACGCCTTCTCGTCCTCGGGACGGGAGGCCGTCCACTTGGAGCCCGGGGTCGGGTTCAGCGGGATCAGATTGACGTGGACCCGCTTGCCCTTGAGGAGGCGGCCGAGCAGGTCGCCGCGCCACGCCTGGTCGTTGATGTCGCGGATCAGCGCGTACTCGATGGAGATGCGGCGCCCGGACTTCTCGGCGTACTCCCACGCCGCGTCCAGCACCTCGCGCACCTGCCAGCGCGTGTTGACCGGCACCAGGGTGTCGCGCAGCTCGTCGTCGGGGGCGTGCAGCGAGACGGCGAGGCGGCACTTGAAGCCCTCGTCGGCGAACCGCAGCATCGCGGGGACCAGGCCCACGGTCGACACGGTGATGCCGCGCTGCGACAGCCCGAGGCCGTCCGGCTCGGGGTCGGTGAGCCGGCGGATCGCGCCGACGACGCGCTTGTAGTTGGCGAGCGGCTCGCCCATGCCCATGAAGACGATGTTGGAGAGCCTGGCCGGGCCGCCCGGCACCTCGCCGTCGCGCAGGGCGCGCATGCCGTCGACGATCTGGTGCACGATCTCGGCAGTCGACAGGTTGCGGTCGAGGCCGGCCTGGCCGGTCGCGCAGAACGGGCAGTTCATGCCGCACCCGGCCTGCGACGAGATGCACATCGTGACCCGGTCCGGGTAACGCATCAGGACCGACTCGACGAGCGTCCCGTCGTGCATCTTCCACAGGGTCTTGCGGGTGGTGTCCTCGTCGCAGCTGATGTGGCGCAGCGCGGTCATCAGCTCGGGCAGCAACTCCGCCTGGAGCTTCGCGCGCGAGCCGGCGGGGATGTCGGTCCACTCCGCCGGGTCGTGGGCGTACCGCGCGAAGTAGTGCTGCGACAGCTGCTTGGCGCGGAACGGCTTCTCGCCGATCGCGGCCACGGCCTCGCGGCGCTCGGCGGGCGTGAGGTCGGCGAGGTGCCGCGGGGGCTTCTTGGCTCCGCGCGGCGCGACGAAAGTGAGTTCTCCAGGTACAGGCATGGTCTTACCAGTGTCGCAGACGTACGGAAAGGGCCCGCCGTCCTGTGGACAGCGGGCCCTCTCACCGATGAACGCGCAGGTCAGCCGGTCCCTACGAAGAGCACGAGCAGCAACCAGACCACCGGTGCGGTCGGCAGCAGCGAGTCCAGGCGGTCCATGATCCCGCCGTGGCCCGGCAGGAGCGTTCCCATGTCCTTGATGCCGAGGTCCCGCTTGATCATGGACTCTCCGAGGTCGCCGAGCGTGGCGCTCGCGGCCACCGCGAGACCCAGCAGCAGGCCCTGCCACCACGTCCCGCCGTGCACCAGGAACTCCATGCACAACGCGCCCGCAGCCATCGCGAACGCGACCGCGCCGCCCAGCCCTTCCCGGGTCTTGCCGGGGCTGATGCGCGGCGCGAGCTTGTGCCGGCCGAAGCGCCAGCCGACGGCGTACGCCCCGGTGTCGCTGACCACCGTGAGCAGCAGGAACGTGAGGACTCGCTGCGCACCGTCGTCGGCCGCCAGCATCATCGCGACGAACGTGGCGAGGAACGGCACGTAGAACGCCGCGAAGACGCCCGCCGTGACGTCCTTGAGGTAGCCGTCGGGCGGTTCGGTCATGCGCCACACCAGCACCGCGAGCGCGGTGAGTGCCATGGCGACCCACGCGCCCTCGGCGCCCCTGACGTATCCGGCGACGACCATCGCCGCGCCGCCGACCGCGAGCGGCACCAGCGGGGCCCTGATGCCCTTGCGCTCCTCCAGCCGAGAGGTCAGCTCCCACAGCCCGACCACCACGGCGACCGTTATCACGCCGATGAACGCGGCTTTCCAGATGAACAGCGACGCGACGATCACCGCGCCCAGCCCCACGCCCACCCCTATGGCGGCACGCAGATTACGCCCCGCGCGCTTCTTGTGCGGGGACGGCGGCGGGGTCGGCATGGGCTCCTCGGGCGGCACGATGGGCATGGGGCGAGTCTGCTCGGCCGGATGCGCATCGTAGGCGGGACCCGCCGGGGCAGGCCCCTGGTCGGAGGGCCCCCACGCGGCGGCGTAGTCGCCCCGTGCCGGGGCCCCCCAGGAAGAGTCGTTCATCAGACCTCGAGCAGCTCGGCTTCCTTGTGCTTGAGCAGCTCGTCCACCTGCGCGGTGTACTTCGCGGTGGTGTCGTCGAGCTCCTTCTCCGCACGGCGGACCTCGTCCTCGCCGGACTCCTTGTCCTTGACGAGCTTGTCGAGGGTCTCCTTGGCCTTGCGGCGGACGGAGCGGATCGAGATCTTGGAGTCCTCGGCCTTGGTCTTGGCGACCTTGATGAACTCCTTGCGGCGGTCCTGCGTCAGCTCGGGGAACGTCACCCGGATGATGTTGCCGTCGTTGCTGGGGTTGACGCCCAGGTCGGAGTCGCGGATCGCCTGCTCGATGTTGCGCAGCGCGCTCTTGTCGAACGGCGTCACGATCGCCATCCGCGCCTCGGGAACCGAGAACGAGGCGAGCTGGTTGATCGGCGTCAGCGCGCCGTAGTAGTCGGCCACGATCTTGTTGAACATGGCCGGGTGCGCGCGGCCCGTGCGGATCGCGGCGAAGTCCTCCTTGGCCACCACGACGGCCTTCTCCATTTTCTCCTCGGCCTCGAGGAGGATTTCTTCGATCACCACTTGCTCCTGCGTGTCTCGATCGGGCCCGGCATGAACTGCATGAACAGACCCTGTGAACCTGCGTCTGTGAATCTGCGGCGCGTTGTCTCTGCACGGTGTCCGACCGGCAGAGTTCTTGTCCATCCCCCGGTCAGGCCCGGGTGCCCCGGTCGCTCACGAGCGTGCCGATCTTCTCACCCTTGACCGCCCGCGCGATATTGCCCTCGGCGAGCAGTTCGAAGACGAGGATCGGAAGGTTGTTGTCCCGGCAGAGAGTGATCGCCGTCATGTCGGCGACCTTCAGGTCCCGGGTGATGACCTCGCCGTACTCGAGCGCGTCGAACTTGACGGCCGCGGGGTTGGTCCGGGGGTCGGAGTCGTAGACCCCGTCGACACCGTTCTTGCCCATGAGCATGACCTCGGCGTCGATCTCCAGGGCCCGCTGGGCGGCGGTGGTGTCGGTGGAGAAGTAGGGCATGCCCATGCCGGCGCCGAAGATGACGACCCGGCCCTTCTCCAGGTGGCGCACGGCGCGCAGCGGGATGTACGGCTCGGCGACCTGCCCCATCGTGATGGCGGTCTGCACCCGGCTGTCGATGCCCTCCTTCTCCAGGAAGTCCTGGAGGGCGAGGCAGTTCATGACCGTGCCGAGCATGCCCATGTAGTCGGACCGGGCGCGGTCCATGCCGCGCTGCTGGAGCTCGGCGCCACGGAAGAAGTTGCCGCCGCCGATGACGACCGCGATCTCCGCACCGTCACGCACGACGGCGGCGATCTCCCGCGCGATGGCGTGCACGACGTCAGGGTCCACACCCAGGCCGCCGCCGCCCGCGAACGCCTCGCCGGACAGCTTCAGCATGAAACGGCCGGTCACTTTGCCGTCGTCGCTCTTCTGGGTATTCGTCATGGAGATCTCCTAGTGCACATACGAAGAAGGCCATTGCCGGTGGGTGCTGAGTCCCGTGCGCGGCAATGGCCTCCTCGTAAGATCTGCGGTCGTCCGTTACGTAC